>CAZECH010000454.1:0-2514 GCA_964510675.1 uncultured Ignavibacteriaceae bacterium | reverse complement strand
TGTTACCAATAGTGGAATCAATCCAAATGACAGATCTAAAACGGTTTTCTTTCTTGATGCAAATAACGGCTGGATTTCTTCAAAAGATAATTCGCAAAATCCCTATATTCAACATACTACTGATGGAGGAATAAGCTGGCAAACAAAGGCAACGCCACTTGGAAATCCAAATGGTTACAACGCAATCTTTAGCATATTTTTTTATGATGCTCAGCACGGTTGGTTAACCGGTGATTATGGAAATATATGTCATTATACAGGTGTATCAGGAATTTCCGATGATAATTTTGGCGTTCAATCGTTCACTCTTTCACAGAATTATCCTAATCCTTTTAACCCAAGCACAGTTATAAAATATTCAATTGGCAGCGGGCAATTCGTGAAACTAAATATTTTTGATGTTCTTGGAAATGAAATTGCTACTTTAGTTGATGAATACAAACCCGCTGGAAGTTATGAAGTTGAATTCAACACATCATCCATCAGTCATCAACCATCGTCGGGTATTTATTTCTATCAGCTGCAAGCAGGTGATTTTACAGCAACAAGAAAACTTATTTTAATTAAATAATTTTAGATTACGCCGAACAAGCTGTTAGACGCAGTAATTTACAATTATAATATGGAGATGATAATGAAGACTTTTATAATTTTTATAATAATTTTATTGAATACTGTGATTAACGCTCAGTGGGTTCAGTCATTATTAAATTCAAACCTTGGACGCACACTTTACTCCGATGGAACAACCATTTATGCAGGTAGTTCCCAGGGTGTATATTACACAAACGATATTGGAAATCCGTGGATCAGCATAGGACCGCTGGAAGATATCTCTGCAATAATTACCATTGGAAATAAAATTATTGTTGGTGTAGGATCATCCGACGGTGTTTACACAACAACAAACAATGGACAGAATTGGAATCAGGCAACAGGTTTAAATGGTGCAGTTTATGCACTCGCTAAAAATGATGACTATTTATTCGCTGGCACCTGGGCAGGTATAGGTGGAGTTTTCAGATCAAGCGATAATGGTGATAGCTGGCAGCCTGCCGGTTTAGCGAATAAAGGAATAACTGATTTGTTAGTAGTCGGGAATACAATTTATGCTGCAAGTCCGGACGTATACAGCAGGATTTATTACTCAACCGATAATGGTGCGAACTGGAATTATGGATCACTATCATATCCTGCCAGTAATGTACGTTCAGTCTTTTATGATGGCACAACTCTTTATGCCTGTGATGCTGGATTATATGGAAGTACAGATATGGGCGCTACCTGGCAGCTTAAATATGGCGTTACATTTGATTCGACCGGATATCCAACTGATATAATGCTGTTCAGGTCAATCCTTAGGTATAATGGATACCTCATCGCGGCTGTAGATTTTGAAAGTTTTTATATTTCATCCGATGATGGTGCAAGCTGGAGCTCATTTAACGATGGGATTATAACTGATTGGACGTTTGTAGATATAGCAATAAATGGTTCTTACCTCTGGGGAATAAGAGAATTCTTTGGTAATGCATATAGAAGACTATTGACTGAAATTGTTACGAGTGCAGATGATGCTGAAAACTCAGTAAATAACTTTATACTTCTGCAAAACTACCCCAATCCCTTTAATCCATCTACAACAATTAAGTATTCAATTCCGACATCTGAGTTTATAACGCTTAAAGTTTTTGATGTATTAGGAAATGAGGTTGCAACTTTGGTAGATGAGTTAAAATCAGCAGGAAGTTATGAGGTAACCTGGAATGCAGAAAATCTTTCAAGCGGAGTTTATTTCTATCAACTTAAAGCAGGAAACATTACACAGAACAAAAAACTCATCCTGAAGAAATAAACTTCCTTCCTCCATTTAATCTAAAGCCTCAGGATAAACTGAGGCTTTTTATTAAATTTACATTTCAAATTTTAACTTACATATAACTAAAATGAATTATTTATCTGGCGTAGAACTATATTATTCCTCGTTTGGAAATATAAAAGGAAATAAGATTATCATTTCCGAAGATGACTATAAACATATTGCTAAAGTAATGCGTCACTCAATTGGAGATGAAATTTATATAACTGATGGCAATGGGAAAATTTTTTTATCCATCATTAAAGAAATTAAAAAGGATTCATTAACATCTTCTGTAAAAAAAATATTGAAATATGAAAATGAATTCTCAAATATTATTTTTTGCATACCTAAATTAAAAAGCAGCGATCGATTCGAATTTGCACTGGAGAAATGTACTGAACTCGGAATAACAAATTTTATAATATTCAATTCTGAAAGAGCGATTTACAAATCCGATAAAAAAGGAAGATGGGAGAAAATAGTTCTATCAGCAATTAAGCATTCTTTAATAAGTTACTTACCTTTTTTAACTGTTGCCAATTAGGATGAAAGGTGCTCAGTAATAAGGATGATTTAGGCGTTGCATTATGTTGCTGGGAGTGGCTGGGTGAATGATTAATTGTTGCTGTTTTGTTGATGGTTGAGAGTTTCCT
>CAZECH010000453.1:0-2520 GCA_964510675.1 uncultured Ignavibacteriaceae bacterium | reverse complement strand
GCTTCAAAACTTCCCCAGTTAGTTAATCCTATAAAACTGGAGTAGTACCATTTACCAGTATATTTATTTCTTTCATGGGTACCAACCAATCCTACATTGTTATCAACAAAATCAGGATTTAACCCAAGTACGAGTTTTCCATTATTAAAACTTCCTTCCAATTCACCATTTCCTGTTTGTGGACCAATATTCTGCGGATTGCCAACTTTATTAATTTCCCAGCTCCCCGTCACATTTGATGAATCTTTAATTTCAATCTTCAGCCAACCTTTTGATACTATAGTACCAAGAGAATCATAAGCTGTGTATTTGTAACTACCATCAGGTGAGGAACTAACCATATCATCAATGCAGCTAATTACAAATAAAAAGAATATGCATGAGATTGCGATAAAAATTTTTCTGTAGTTCATATTTCCTCCTCAATTCTAAAAACATTTGAATATAAATATTTTTCAGGAAGCCTGTTGTTATTATCTTTTTCGATTAAATCAAAATTAAGCCTGTATTCACCTACAGGATTGTCAGACTGAAAATCGGGTGTATGTATATTAATTTCAGCAGTAAAAGTTTTCCCACCTTCCAAACTAGTTGGTTCAACATACAAAGCAATACAGGTTGGTGAATAAATCTGCTGCCAGCTATTCTCAATTTTCTTTTCAAGAATAAAAGATGGTAATAAGCAGCCGGAATTTAAAATCCTTACATCTCTTGAAAGATGATTTTTAAAACTCACTTTGATCTTTAATTCATTTGTAAGTATATAAGCAGAGCTATCAGTAATTATATCTACATCTCTTTCAGATTCAAAAGGATCGGTAATGCACCCGTTAATAACAACAGGAAAAAGAATTACCGCTAACAAATTCTTATTCATATTATTCTCCATTTGTTAATCAATCCTGATTATCCTTTTACTTTATGTTGTAAACAAAAGAAATCTGTTGTGTGATGAGAGGAATTTCATCTACAACCAGTGAACCATAAGGCGCAATTAAAAAATCACTTCGATTTCCCATTGAGGAAGCTTCCCAACCTTCAATTCCTCCTCCTTCTGCTCCAACAATACCGTTGCCAAGAATTACCTGTAAAGAATACAGGATTTGAAAATTGGAAATATTTATTGTCAGTCCTCCACTTAATGTCGTCTCAAGCCAGTTTTCATCGGCAGCTCTTGAAGTATTAATAATATTATCATTTTGCTTAAGGTTATATTTATTAAAATGAAATTGTACACCAAGTGTATAGTCCAGCCAGTTTAAATCTGTATGCGAGTAAATTCCTGCTCTGATAATGTGATTATAGAAATCAAAGAAATTTTCTACTGTCTTAAATGTTGGTGGAAGAGTAAAATCTGTACCTGCCTCAGCCCAGGTATAGCTTCCCATAGGCTCATAAATATATTCAAAACCTAACAGAGTTCTTTCGTTTGATTTTACAATACCCACCCCGATATTATATGCTGTTGAATTCCCCGGATCCCGCGGTATATTCGCCAGAGCATAATTTGGAATTTTTGGATGCTCTTTCCAGTTTATGGTAAATATTGCTCCAATTTTTAGTCCATCATTAATTAAACGATTATATTTTGTATGAATGATCCATCCTTTACTTTCATCTTTGTTTAATTCTAATCGATATCTACTAATCCAACTGTCTTCTAACCGCCAGTTAGACAAACCATAAGTAACTTCATGAGACGATTTAAAAGTAGTTCTGGCAACAACAAACTCCAGCTGATCCTGTTCCGAAGGTTCACCTGCAAAACCGATTTTATAATTAAGGGATCGTCCATCTTGTTTTATATCATAGCTTCCGGGATATAATAAATTTACTCCATCTATAGCTTTAATTTCACTCCAGGATATACTTCCGCCTACAGAGAGTTTCATTTCAGGTAGATACGTTCCTATTAATCCGAAAAGATAGACGTTATTACCAATATCACTTTTGGAGTTACTATTATTTAACCAGTTACCGGGAATAGTCCTTTCAGATGAATATGATTGGTAGCTTATTATTCCACCTGTAAAAAAATTCTCTTTGTTCAGAAAAAAACCAAATGGTATAGAATTAATTGTAGTGCCTGTATATTTGGCTGATCCTGAACTTGTAAAAACAGCACGACCGTCTTTATTACTCCAGGAATTAAATGTTGGTGAGAAAAATAGTCTTACCCCCTGATGCTTATAAGTTTTAGCGGGATTTAAGATTGGTTCGGATAACGGATCATCAAAAGCAATTGATAAGTTGCCCATACTTCTTGATACGGATGGATAAAAATCACCCTGGTTACCTGCCGCAAGTGGAACGGTGCGTAAATGAATTTCCTGTGAGTAAATTAATTTTATGAACACCAAACAGAAAAGAAAAATTATTAAGTTTTTATTTTTCATATTCTAACTCTATATTTTTATTAAGTTATTAAAGAAGGTTGCAGAATAACAATTGTGATAGCATTTGCAATCTTTTAAGAATCTTAAGTATCTTCCACCTCACTTAAAATTTATAAACAAGCCT
>CAZECH010000452.1:0-2521 GCA_964510675.1 uncultured Ignavibacteriaceae bacterium | reverse complement strand
TATTGCAAGCCAGGTTAAAAGGTCGTAAAGCTTCTGCATCCGGTTGTTGTAAAATTCTGTGCTTACATTTTTAGCATTTACAATTGCCGGAAAAATAGAATTACACAAAGTCACTGGTATAAAATACCAGGCTTCGCATAATCTGACTGCTGCTGAATAATAACCAACAGCTTCTTCATTAATCATATTCTTAATCATAATTTGATCAATTCTCATATAAACCATAACTACAATTCCTGAGAGCAACATAGGCCAGGAATCTTTCAGAAGTGATGAGGCAATATATTTTGAATACTTCCAGTTGAAAATTGAAAGTTTAAAATGGTGATAAACCAAAATGAGCCCGACAGCTAAGGCTATGTATTCAAAGACAACAGCATATACAAAATAAATCAAAGGGGCTTTGAGTAGAATAAATATTATCTTCAATGCCGATGAGAGAATAACCGACGCGGATAAAGCATAGGCATTATACTTCGCCTTTACTATTCCTCTGAAATAATACTCGATCACCGAGAAGGATTGGAACAAGAACGATCCGGAAAGTATTAATATCAGAATGGCTGTATAGGTTTCTTCACCCGTCAATAAAAGTATTAATCCCGTAACAACTATTGCAGCAATGCTGCCAGCTATTCTTAAGTAAAATACTGTACCGTTTATTTCGTCTTTACGATCCGGAGACTTTACTATTTCCCGTGTTGTAATTGATTCCAGCCCCAGTGTGCTCAATGAGCCAAACAGCCAGAAAAAACTTAATGCATAGCTGTACAGTCCAAAATCTTTTGGGCCAAGATACCTTACTACAAATATTGTGACAATGAATGAAACAAAAATCCGTATGATTCTTTCTAAGAAGAGCCAGGAGGTGTTGGCTAAATATTTTTTGAATGAATTAGAAGAGAAATCAATCTTCGTTTTTATATTTCCCTGCGAATCATTCAACTTTTATTTTTCTCCGCGAATTTCTTTCTGACATTAACCACTATACCAAAAACTAATCCGAGCATAATTATAGCACTGAAAGTAAGTGAGAGGTATTTAGAAATAACAAAAGATTCAGGCAGATATGTAAATTCAATTTTATGATTTCCCTCTGGAACAACAATCCCCCTGAAACCGTGATTTGTCCGGTAAATTTTTGTTTCAGCTCCATCAATAAAAGCTTTCCAGCCGGTATGAACTTTAACTAATTTGTAGTCAGTCTCTCCTGTCATATAAGTGTCGCCTAAAAATAAGAAGTTGTTCCCGCTGGCATTCACATCAAGCTGAATAAATTCATCTTGAAATTTTTCGATTCGAACATAAGCTGTGCTGTCAGGAGCTTCAATCCCTGCAACTTCATCTTCTGTAAAAGCAATGTATGACGGATCAAATTGGGTGTTCTTAACCATATTTATAATTTCTAATCCTGATTTTTTAGCAACCTGATTTACAAAATAAGCTCTTGGCAAAGCATTCCTATTTAAATAAACAAAGGATTTATTTCCTGAGTAAACGAGCTGCAAGTCAGGTGAGTTAACTTCCTTATCAAAAACTATGTACTTAACATTTAACATTCTCCAGAAAGTTGGATTTGCAGGTGAACCGAGTATATCATAATAATCCTGAATTGCCCGTGGCTTTATTCCTGAATAACCGTAAATATCATACATCAAAAAGTAAGAGAGATAATTTGCATTTTGGTTGAGAGATCCGATGGAACCATCCTGCTTTAAATTCAAAACTCTGAATAAAGATTTATCTCCCGTGTTTTCAATCGCTTGGATATAGTCAGGCTTAATAAACATTTGTTCAATGTTTGAATTTTCAATGAAAGTTTCTCCGCGGTAGTTTATTCTGAAAAGATCAATTAAAACTAAAACTATAATTGCAATGACCATAAGGTCCGCACTCAATTTTTTCTTTGCAAAAGCGAAGGCAAGTCCGAATGCTGCAGCGGTAAAGAAGAAAGCAAGACGAATATCTGAAAGAAACATATCACCCATATAATCGTGAATTGCCTGAAGTCTTGCACCTTTCTGAGCATCACCGGCTGCTCTAGCAATAAACCATTCTTTAATAGGCGAACCGAGAAGTAAAGTGAGAACAAAGATTCCAGCAAGAACATAAAAAGTGTTCCTGATTATCTTTCCTATTTTTTCATCCGGATTTACTTTTAATGAAATAATTTTAACTAATCCTAAACCCGCAAGTATCGGAAAGCTTAGTTGAACCAAAACGAGTATCATTGAAGGCACTCTGAACTTGTCAAAGAATGGGAAGTAATTAAACATAAGATCATATAAAACCGGTAAAGTGCTTCCAAATGAAATCAGCAAAGCAATTACAGAGAGGATGGTAAAAAATCTCACCAGAGAATTCTTCCAGTTAACAATCATCGAGAAAACCGCAAGGAAGAAAATTATTACTCCCATATACATTGCAACATCAACAAAAGGCATTTGTCCGAAGTAAGTATTCACTTCAACTGGCTGGTTCTGAGAAAGAGGCCCTTGATAAGTTGATTTACCAAATCCAT
>CAZECH010000451.1:0-2540 GCA_964510675.1 uncultured Ignavibacteriaceae bacterium | reverse complement strand
CATGGGTGGAGATGAAGCTCCGAGGGTGGATTCAATAGATTATGTTAATTTCATTGATACGGTTCAAAGCATTGTGCAATCTTATGGAAAACAGATGATTGGATGGGATGAAATATCTAAAGCAAATTTATCTCAAACTTCAGTTGCACAGCATTGGGCAAATGAAATAATTCTGAATGCAGTAAATCAGGGAGTGAAAGTTATTATGTCCCCTGCATCCAAAGCTTATTTGGATATGAAATACAATTCTTCAACTATACTTGGTTTATTTTGGGCAGGTTATGTTGAAGTGATGGATGCTTATAATTGGGATCCTGCAACACAAATGAATGAAATAACAGAAAATGATATTCTTGGTGTTGAGGCTCCACTATGGTCAGAAACAATTATTAATCTTAAAGATATTGAATACATGGCTTTTCCAAGGCTTGCAGGCCATGCAGAAATTGGCTGGTCTCAGTTAGACGGAAGAAACTGGGATGAATATAAAGAACGACTGGCTGAACATGGACTTCGATGGGTAGAAATGGGTTTGAACTTTTACCGCTCACCCCAGGTACCGTGGAAATAATATAAGGGGATTTAATAATGAATAAATTTTGCTTACTCATAGTTTTATTGATGATAGTTTTTTCATCATCAATATATTCTCAATCATTAAACAGGAAAATTTCTGTCAGCAATTTAACAGGTAGTGAAATTGCTATTACGGTTGATCCAATCGTTCATGAAAACTATGGACTTAAATACCCTTATACTTTTAAAATATCTATTCCCCCAGCGAGCACGGGTTTAAAAGCATTCAGAAAATTTTTCGCTTTAATGAATTGGAGTCAATTGCCAGAAAAAACAAACGATGATTTTTTTAATGGAATTGATGCTGTAAGATTTGATTATACAAATAATTGTGCTTATGTATCTGCAGCTTTTCATTCAATTACAGATTCATTGTTTATAAAGATTACTGATAACCAAAACAATGAAATCCCGGTTGAGTTTTCAGAATTATGCAAATACTACGATAACAGAGATGCTGCTGTTATCTGTACTGCTGATGACTGGCATATGTCTTTTTCGGATTACTTTATAGAATCTTTAACTCATTTCAGAGATTATAATTTGTGGGTAACAGCCGGTGTTGTAACAGATACAGGCTGGTGTAATGTTCAAACTTGGCAGCAGATACAAACACAGCTTGATCTTGGTTTTGTTGAAGCTGCTTCTCACAGCCGCAATCATCCTTATGTACCATATGACAATTCGTACTATGAAGTGAAAGGATCTAAAGATGATATAATCAATCACCTGGAATTACCTTCACAATTCAGGAAAGAAGAAAAAGAATATGTTTATGTCTGGGTTGCTCCATACGGACAATATGACGATTCTATTGATTATTATGTTGGTATAAACCAATACTTAACAAGCAGGCTGGTTAATGAACGGTATTATATTTTTTCTGAGTGGGAAGATGATAAAAACAAATTTGCACCAATTGGAACTGCGTATGAAATGGGAGAAGCAAGCTGGGGCGGTGTTCACGATCTTGATTCGCTGAATAATGCCTTTGATTTTGTAG
The DNA here is from genome assembly GCA_964510675.1 of uncultured Ignavibacteriaceae bacterium. Lineage (GTDB taxonomy): Bacteria > Bacteroidota > Ignavibacteria > Ignavibacteriales > Ignavibacteriaceae > RBG-16-34-14. Next base: position 961 of record CAZECH010000451.1, on the reverse strand, counting down.
TTGGAAATGGGGATATATATCATCTTATGTTTCATCCGCATGTTTTAAATCAATATAATTCCTGGAACGATGGTTATGTAATTGCCCATCTTGAACATATAAGCAACAGGAAAAATATATGGTATGTTGCATTAGGGCATCTTTATCTTTATCATTTGCTTGAATATTCTCCGTCTTCTTACGCTGCAGAAAATGAAAATAAAGTTCTGTCAGATTTTATACTTGAACAGAATTATCCGAACCCATTTAATCCAAGTACAAAAATTAAATATACAATTCAAGGAACTTCAAGAACGCAGCATACAGTGTCCTTACGGATATTTGATGTTTTAGGAAATGAAATTATAACACTTGTTAATGAAGAAAAACCCGCAGGAGAGTATGAAGTGTATTTTAATGCTGGTAACCTTTCAAGCGGCGTTTATTTCTATCAATTAAAAGCTGGAAAATATTTGTTAACTAAAAAAGCAACTTTAATTAAATAATTTTATTAAAGAGAAAATTTATGCTTAGCAATAATATTTATTTTGTATGACTGCAATGATAATAAAAGTTATTTTTGTTACTATTATATTTTCTTTTAGAAAGAATTATTAAATGCTCTCAAAGGTTGAACAATACTATTTAGAAAAATCACGTAGAGAACTTTTTTATAAGCCGACTGAAAAAATCCCGATAATCCAGGTTAGTAATTTCCCTGAGCTTGGCAAACTTACAGCATTAAGATTTATTGAATGGGTTCAACAGAATCCTGATGGAGTTATTTCATTACCAACCGGCAAAACTCCCGAGCACTTCATTAAATGGGTTGCAAAGATTATTAAAGACTGGGACAATCCAGATGTTAAGAGTGAATTGAAAAAAGTCGGAATTAATGATAAACAAAAACCTTCACTTGATAAATTAAGATTTGTTCAGATTGACGAATTCTACCCCGTTGATTCTTTTCAGCATAACAGCT
>CAZECH010000450.1:0-2541 GCA_964510675.1 uncultured Ignavibacteriaceae bacterium | reverse complement strand
ATGATTCTGGGACTTATGTTGATTACTGCCGGACTCATGTATTTATATATGAAAAGAAAAAAACTTCTATAATGAACAGCAATTCTAATTTTGCCTGGCTCGATATGGCGAAGAGATTGCAGGCGGTTGCCCAGGCCGGACTGGAATATTCCGATAACAAATATGATATCGACCGGTACGAACAGGTGAGGGCTTTAAGCCTTGAAATCATGCAGGGATTCACGGATATGAGCCTTACCAGGCTGAATAACGGATTCGCATCAGAAAAGGGATACCCTACACCAAAAGTTGATGTAAGAGGAGTTGTTTTTCGCAACGACAAGATATTGCTGGTAAGGGAAACAATCGACGGGAACTGGTCGGTACCAGGTGGCTGGGCCGATATAGGCCTTACGCCTTCTGAAGTTGCACGCAAGGAAGTATTCGAGGAATCCGGGTTGATTGTAGAACCAATCAGATTGCTTGCCGTGCTCGATAAAAAATGCCACAGGCATCCGCCTGATCTGTTTCACATTTATAAACTTTTTATCCTCTGCCGGGAAACCGGTGGCAAGCTTCAGCAAGGAATGGAAACCAGCGAGACGGGTTTTTTCGGGATGGATGAACTGCCGCCGCTTTCAACGCCCAGGATTACCACTGAACAGATTGCGCTTATGTTTGACTTCAGGAATAATCCGGCCAGGGAAGCAGTGTGCGACTAATATTCGTCCCAACTTTTGATAGCAATATCTTCAATGGAAAGCTTGCAAAAAGCGGTAAGGAATGCGCTCGCCAGACGGGCATTAGTTATCAGGGGTATATTATAATCTACCGCGCTGCGCCTGATATGATAATCGTTACTGAGTTCCGTCTTCGAAAGGTCCTTCGGAATATTAATTACCAGGTCGATCATCTTATTCCTAATGTAATCCAGCGTATTGGGTTTTTTATTCTCATCGGGCCAATGCAGCATGGTGCAGGGAATGCCGTTCATTTCGAGAAACTGCGCAGTACCCCGGGTTCCAAACAAATTGTACCCTCTTTCTATTAGCAGTTTGCAGCTGTTAACCAGTTCAACTTTGGAACGCATTGGGCCTGTAGATAACAATATGTTTTTCTTGGGGTATGTATATCCGACTGAAAGCATTGATTTAAGAATGGCCTCGTAAAAATTCTCGCCGATGCATCCCACTTCTCCGGTTGAGGCCATATCTACTCCGAGTATAGGATCAGCCTTAAGCAGGCGCGAAAAGGAAAACTGGGGTGCCTTGATACCGATGCAATCCAGATCGAATACGGACTTCGCAGGCTTCTGAACTTCCTTTCCCAGGATTACCTGTGTTGCAAGCTCAATGAAATTTACCTTAAGAACTTTGGATACAAAGGGAAAGCTTCTTGATGCCCTCAGGTTGCATTCAATAACCTTGATATCGTTATCTTTTGCAAGGAACTGGATGTTGAAAGGCCCTGAAATCTCCAGTTCCCTGGCAATTAATCGCGAAATGCGCTTAATGCGGCGCATGGTCTCGAAATATATTTTCTGAGCAGGAAATACGATGGTAGCATCACCTGAGTGTACACCCGCAAATTCAACATGCTCGCTTATGGCATAGGCTACAAGATCGCCGTGGAGTGCTACAGCATCGAGCTCTATTTCCTTGGCCTGTTCGATAAATTCGGAAACCACCACCGGATATTGTCGTGATACCTTTACGGCAAGTTTAAGGTAATGCTCCATCTCTTCCTTATTCGATACCACGTTCATAGCTGCGCCTGAAAGTACATAGGATGGGCGGATGAGAACGGGAAAACCGACTTCGTCAGCAAAACCGTAAATTTCAGTTATGCTGGTAAGTTCGCGCCAGCGAGGCTGATCAATCTTAAGATTATCGCAAAGCATGGAGAACTTGTGCCGATTTTCCGCCCGGTCGATTGAAAGGGGGGAAGTACCGAGGATTTTAACATCCTGCTGGTGGAGCCTCATGGCCAGGTTATTAGGGATCTGGCCGCCCATTGAAAGAATGACGCCATGAGGACGTTCAAGCTCAATAATATCCATTACTCTTTCAAAGGAAAGCTCATCAAAGTAAAGCCTGTCGCATATATCGTAATCAGTACTTACCGTTTCAGGATTATAGTTTATCATCACCGAACGATATCCTTCCTTGTTAATGGCATAAAGGGCGTTTACACTGCACCAGTCGAATTCCACACTGCTGCCGATCCGGTAAGCCCCTGAACCTAAAACTATAACCGATTTATAGTCACCGAGATAATTTACATCATTTGATGTACCGTTATAAGTCAGGTACAGGTAATTGGTCTGAGCCGGATATTCTGCTGCCAGGGTGTCTATTTGCTTGACAACCGGTAATATTCCGGCCTTTTTACGGTGTAGCCTGACAGAAAGAAGGCCTTCCTGCATATCTTCATCGACGTTTCCGATGACCGACCGGGCTACCTGAAAATCGGAGAATCCCATGTTCTTGGCCGCACGCAGCAATTCATCCGGTAATTCGGCCAGGGATCCGAACTTTTCAAGTTCGGTATTCAGGTCATAAA
>CAZECH010000449.1:0-2543 GCA_964510675.1 uncultured Ignavibacteriaceae bacterium | reverse complement strand
AGATGCCCCGATAAAGCGACCGCCAAAAAAATGGAAGAAGCCATCGTAGTCGCTAGGAAAGAGGGTGACAGCCTCGGCGGAATAATTGAAATCATCGGCGCCAACGTTCCAGTCGGAGTTGGAGAACCGCTTTTCGATGCTTTAGACGCTGATATCGCCAAAGCACTGTTTACGATTCCCGCGGTGAAGGGCGTCGAGTTCGGGGCAGGCTTTAAAGCTGCAGAGCTTAAAGGTTCGGAGAATAATGACGCGTTCCAGATGATTGGCGAAACAGTCGGCACGTTAACGAATAACCACGGCGGCGTCCTAGGCGGAATCAGCTCAGGCATGCCCATCGTCGTCAGGATAGCTGTTAAACCGACGCCGTCCATCGCCACAGAGCAACAGACCGTAGCTTTATCCACGATGGAGAACGCCACGTTAAAAGTAGTGGGCAGACATGACCCGTGCGTGGTACCCAAGGCAGTGCCCGCCGCAGAGTCAGCCATGGCGATAACCTTGGCGGACCATATGATTCGTGCTGGGTTCATACCGAAAGTGTTGAAGGAGCAGGAATAGCATGGAGGATATACAAAAACTACGGAAGAAAATCGATGAGATAGACGAAAACATACTGCGATTGCTCGGAGAAAGGTCAGAAATCTGCAGGTCAATCGGCTTGCTGAAGAAGGACCAGGGTATCCCGATCATTGACACGTACAGGGAGAACGAGGTGTTCTCGAACATCAAGGCAAAAGCTTCTGACTTTGGTCTCGACCCTGCCCAGGTTGAGGCGATTTACCGCCAAATAGTTAATATGTGCAGCTCCGTTCAAGAGTTGAAAGAAAAAAGCGAATGAGGCACGGAAAATCGTATGCTGTACGAGATAAACGAGAAAGCCCTAAAACTGGAAAGTCAGGGAAAGAAGATTATTAAGCTGAACCTTGGCGATCCAGACCTGGCAACGCCGAACGAGATTATCGAAGCCGCTTATGACTCGATGAAACGGGGAAAAACCAAGTACTCTAGCTCTTATGGCGAGTTGCCCCTCCGAGAAAAACTGGCAGGAATCCACGGCGTCTCAGCCGACAATGTCGTCATCACTCCTGGCTCAAAATGGGGCGTCTTCTCGACTATGTATCTGCTGCTGAGGGGCGGCGGAAACGTCATAATTCCAACGCCTTACTGGACAGCTTACGATCTTATTGCTAAAACACTTGGCGCCGAAGTTAAACTTCTAAAGACAGAGCTTAATGATGATTGGCGGATAGACGTTGATAAGCTGGAGAAACTCATTGGCCGTAACACGCGAATGATAATCCTGAACAACCCGAATAATCCCACCAGCAAAGTCTTGGATGACGAAGTCCTCGACGGCGTGGTGGAGCTTGCCAACAAAAAAGGCATAACGATTCTCTCCGACGAGGTGTATGGCACCATAAGCTTCTTTAAAACCAAAAGCATCCTCGATTACGGCAACAACCATATCTTAACCACGGGTTTCTCGAAAACGTTCACGATGACGGGCTGGCGAATCGGCTACGTCGTCGCCAAAAAGGAACTCGTCGACCGCATCACGAAGTTCAACCAGATAACCATAAACAACGTGCCCGTGTTCATCCAGGAAGCCGCCTTGAAGGGGCTGGAACTTCAGAAACAAATCGCGGCGAGGATTAAGAAGGAGTATCAGGAAAGAGCCAGAATGGCTTCTAAACAGCTTAGGAAGGCGGGGCTTGAATTCACTGAGCCTGAGGCACCGTTCTATGTGTTTCCGCGCAAACGCGGCTTGGATAGTGAATGTTTCACGTTGGAGCTTCTCGACAGGGGCGTGGCAGTGGCTCCTGGCACAGCGTTTGGCGATTACAGGGAGCATTTCCGCATTTCCTTAACCGCGCCGCGAGAAGAGCTTGCAACAGCGCTTGACAAGATTTGCGAGGCACTCTGATGGTGAAGACCGCCATTCTCGGCGCGGGAAAAATGGGCGTATGGTTCGTCAAGTTCTGCAAGGAAAACGGCGAAGAAGTAATTCTAGCAGATAGGAAAAAGGAGAAACTAGCGCGGCTAGGCAAGGAGCTTAAGGTTGAAACCGCCGACTTCGCTGAAGCTGTCAAAGAAGCTGACAACGTGATGATATGCGTATCCATCAGCGCCTTTGAGGATGTGGTCAAGAAAATCGCGCCGTTCGTCCGCGAAGGGCAGCCTGTAATAGACATTTGCTCGGTTAAAGAGCAACCTGTAAAAATCATGCACCAGCACCTAAAGAAAGGCTTGATTCTCGGCACGCATCCAGTTTTTGGTCCAGGCAGCAAAGGCGTCAAACACAAAGCCTACATCCTCACACCCACGAACCCGAAGGAACAGGCGTTTGCCGAGAAATACAAGGGTTGGCTGGAGAAGGTGGGCGCCCGCGTCTTCATAATGACGCCTAAAAAGCATGATGAATTGATGTCCGTGGTGTTGGGGTTGCCTCACTTCGTCGGATTAGTCGCCTGCGGCACGCTCTTGTAGCAAGCCGACTTCCTCGAAACAAAGAAGGTGGCGGGAACCACATACAGGATGCTGTT
>CAZECH010000448.1:0-2556 GCA_964510675.1 uncultured Ignavibacteriaceae bacterium | reverse complement strand
TCTCGCCTGCGCCAGGAATGGCAGGAAGCGACAGATGGCGCAAGCCTGCTTGAGACTAATGGAAATATTGGCCTGGTTCTGGCCGACTTGATCAACGGCCTTGGACTGAATGCTGAAGAACAGTGCCGCATTCTTGGAAACGACCTATTCCTTGGACTAGGTGATTTCCTGTACGCATCGAAACAAAACTAATCATCGCCAGCCGGCCCGGCACGGCTGACGGCAAACCACTGGTTTACCTCATCTTCTAGGAGACTCAACATGAATAAACGGGCAGTCATTTACGCACGAGTCAGCACAGACGAACAGGCAGAAAAAGGACACAGCTTATCCTTTCAGGTAGAGGAATGTCGCAGATACGCTGATCGCATGGGATTTCAAGTCATAAAAGAGATTACCGATAATGTATCTGGCGCTAGTTTAAATAGACCAGGTTTTACATTACTTGAAATGATGCTCACAAACCAGGAAGCCCAGGTGGTCATTGCTTACACATCGGACCGTCTTTCAAGAAACTACTATGATTATGTTCCTTTGATCGGCAAGTGGCAGGACAAGAACGTGGAACTTCATTTTGTGGATCGGGGCCAATCCCAAAATGATCTTCAAGGCATGATTTCAGATGGCATATTTGCCATGCTTGCCCATACAGAAAGATTAAGAATTCTTGACCGTACTAAAAATGGACGCATCAAGAAAGCGAAGGATGATAAAAAGCCAGTGATGAGCGGGGTTGTTCCTTATGGCTACGGCCGCGTTGGAAAAGCACGCGATGCCGAAATGATCATTGACCCCATTGAAGCAGAAGTAGTAAAGATGATTTTTCGATGGTATACCACCAATAAAGATGGCGGACCTCTCTCGTTGAGGGGAATTGCAAATCGCCTCGATGAGATGGGAATAAAGCCAAGATCCGCAGGTTTTTGGGGACCGAGTTCTGTACGCCTGATTGTCACGAATGAAATCTATGCGGGTCGAACATATTATTCAAAGACAGAAATTCTCAAAGACGGTCGACAGGTGTTTCGTCCTAAAGCAGAATGGATTCCAATTGATGTACCGCACCTTGCATTGATCAACAAAAAAACCTATGAGATCGCCCTGGCAAAGACAAAACGTAACAAGGAGCGTACAAAACGAAACAGAAAGCATGAATATCTGTTGGTTGGACACTTTTTTTGTGGCAGTTGTAATCTGGCCATGTACGGTTTTCAAAAGAAGAAGAGATCCAAGCCTTACTACAGGTGCGCTAGTTATTACCATAAGGTCATAAAATGTGGACATACTGTGCGCGCCATCCAAATTGAAAAAGCAGACCGAGCTGTTTGGAACTGGTTATCATCTCTACTGGCTGACGAAGCAGCTCTAGTAGCAGGTGTACGTTCAATGGCACAAAGGCGAGAAGAAGAACTGGAACCAAAACGCGAGCAGTATGCTTACTTACTAAAAACGCTGGACACAATCAGTGAAAAAATGCGGCGGTTAATTGATGAACTCGCAGATTTCAGTGGTAATACAGTGAAAGCAGTTATCAAAGAAAAGATCAACCAGCTTGAATCGGAACAGAATCTTCTCTTTGAGGAAAAAACTAGATTGGGGGCAGAGCTAGCCGAATTAGAAATCAGTCCTGAAATTGAGAGCAGAATTACGGAAATTGCAGCACTTGTGAGAGAGCGACTACCTGTAGCCACTTTTAAAGGGATGCGGGATTTGCTGGAGTTATTTAATGTAAAAGTTGTTTATTATCAGATTGATAAGGGCATCAAATTACGGGTATCGTGCGAAATTCCGGACAGCGAAGAGGAAATTGTGCTCACGTCTTCTTGAAAATATCTTCGGGGTGGGAATTACAATAATCGCAGTAGGATATCACAGCTTCATCTCCATAATGGGCAATATCCGCGGTTGACCCTCAATTTCGGAATGTCGTTCACCAATCTTACGCATGCCCATTTTCTCATAAAAACCAACTGCATTGGGATCTGATTCCAGTTGAAGGATCCTATATTCGCGTTGGCGGGATAGTTCCACCGCCTGCAAGAACAATACTTTACCGATGCCTTTGCCAATATATTCGGGAAATACCCACAGATTTTCAAGCCAGGCGTTTCCATCTCGCTCCTGCAAAGTGTAAAAAGCAACTGGAATATTGTCGATTTCTGCAACCCAACTGTCGTTCTCTTCAAAATATTCAGGGCTGAACGTCAGTTGAGGAGTCCAAATTTCCATCCAGCGTTCAGGATAACCCCAATACGCTTTCGCGGATAAAGCGATTTGAGATAAGGTATCTGCTTCTTCTGGGAGGGCGCGGCGGATTTGGAGAATCATAAGCCACGAATTTCGCGAATTAGCACGAATTTTTTAGACCGTTCGCACCAATTCGTGTAACACCTGCACGTGCGCCAGGTGCAAGTGTTCGCGGCAAGGAATCACCCCACCACCCTCAGCTCCCGCGGAATATCTGACAGCACATCCGCGCCAGTTTCGGTGATCACAACATTGTCTTCGATGCGCACGCCGTTGCGGTCCGGCAGGTAAATTCCCGGTTCGACGGTG
>CAZECH010000447.1:0-2576 GCA_964510675.1 uncultured Ignavibacteriaceae bacterium | reverse complement strand
TAAGGGCTAAAAATAATCAATAAAGAAAGGGGTTACAAATAATAATTATTCCTAATTTTACAGTATGAATGTTGTTGATCTTATACGAAAAAAAAGAGACGGGAAAATTTTAGAAAAAAATGAAATTGAATTCCTGATTTCCGGTTATACAAAAAATGAAATTCCGGATTACCAGTTCTCTTCTTTCTTAATGGCTGCATATTTAAAAGGGCTGGACCCCAAAGAAACTTCCTATCTTACAAATGCAATGCTGTACAGCGGAAAAGTTTTAAACTTAAATTCAATCTCAGGGGTTAAAATAGATAAGCACTCGACCGGCGGTGTTGGTGATAAAACATCTTTAATAATTGCACCAATTGTTGCTTCAACCGGAGTTAGAGTTCCAATGATTTCCGGAAGTGGACTTGGACATACCGGAGGCACTCTCGATAAGCTTGAATCAATTCCCGGTTTCAGGACAAATATCTCCATCAATGAGTATAAAAAAATTTTAAAAAAATGCGGTGCAGTTTTAATCGGGCAAACAAAAGATATTGCACCCGCAGATAAACTGATTTATGCTTTAAGAGATGTAACGGCAACGGTTGAATCAATTCCATTAATTACTGCAAGTATTATGAGTAAAAAACTTGCTGAAGGAATTGATGGACTTGTACTCGATGTTAAAACCGGTAATGGTGCTTTTATGAAAAATGAAAAAGATGCGACCAAACTTGCAAACTCTCTTATCTCAACAGCCAAAGCATTTAATAAAAAAGTAATTGCTTTCATTACAGATATGAACCAGCCACTTGGAAATTATATCGGCAATTGGTTAGAGGTGTATGAATCAATTTTAATTCTTAAAGGAGAAAGGAAAAACGATCTTTATGATTTATGCATTAAGCTTGCTGGAGCTATGATTTTTCTTGGTGGAAAATCTAAATCAATTGAAGACGGCGTAACTATCGCTCAAGAACAAATAAAAAACGGTAACGCTTTTGAAAAATTTCTTGAAATAGTTCAAGCCCAGGGCGGTGATATCACTTATATCAATAATCCCGAAAAATATCCTGAACCTTCTTATAAAAAGATTATCAAATCACCCATAAATGGATATTTAAAAAGTGTACAAACTTTTGATCTGGGAATGACAGCAGTTGAAATTGGTGCTGGAAGATTAAAGAAAGATGATAAGATTGATCCAAAAGCAGGAATAAATTTTAACTATAAAATAGGAGATAAAATTAAAGAAGGAGATGTGATTGCAGAGATATTTTCTAATGACAAAAGAAGTATTTTAAATGTTGAAAAAAGATTTAACAAACTGGTGGAGTTTTCAAAAAATAAAGTAAATCCACCAAAACTTATAAAACAAATAATAAAACAGGGAGAATAGCTATGGCTGATAAAAAAAAGATAGTTGAAAACCTTACTAAAAGTTACTGGTTAGAAATAGAAACAGTAATGAACTACATCTCAAACTCAATTAACCTTGATGGTGTTAGAGCAGAAGAGATTAAAAAATCTCTTGCAGTTGATATTACTGAAGAGTTAACCCACGCACAAAGACTCGCTAAAAGAATCAAAGAGCTGGACGGAACTGTTCCAGGTTCGTTTGATTTTAAAGCTGGTCAGAAAAAATTACAAACTCTTAAAGATACTACGGATGTTGTTTCTGTTATTGAAGGTGTAATTGAAGCTGAAAAAGGTGCGATTGAACAATACAACAAATTAATAAAATTGTGCGATGGTGTTGATTATGTGACACAGGATCTTTGCATTCAACTGCTTGGAATGGAAGAATCTCACAGGATTGAATTCCAGGGATTTTTGAAAGAGTATAAAAAGTAATTTATTGCACGGAGCAGAGCGCATAGAGCAAAGACTGAATTGCTATTTTACTTTTCAACACTTCATACACTTTGCTCCATGCTCTCAGGACTTTGCCATCCTTCATATAACGATTCCTTAATAAGATTTATTTATATTAAAAGTGTATTTGAATTTCATTTTTTAAAGTGAGGGTGTATCATGTTATTTATTATAACACTGGCTGCTGCAGTTGTAGCAGCTTTATTTTACTTCAATGCCAAAAAACGATTTAACAAACAGGAATCTAATTTTGCTTTAATAGGATTTGTATTGGCAGTATTTATTGCATTATTACAATGCTGGACAATCATACCTGCCGGTCATGTTGGAGTTATAGATTTCTTTGGTAATGTAAGTGACAATACTTTGTACCCCGGTGTAAACCTCGTTAATCCAATGGCAAACGTTATTAAGTTTGATGCGCGGACACAGGAAATAAGGGAAGTTATGAATGTCCCTTCAAAAGAAGGATTAAGTGTTGAACTTGAAATAAGTCTTCTCTATAGCCTAAGTTTTGCAAATGCAAACAAGATTTATAAAACTGTCGGTGAAGATTATGTAGAGAAAATTCTTATCCCACAATTCAGATCGGTTGTACGCGGGGTAACTGCAAGTTATGATGCTAAAGCTTTATATACAGAAGAGAGAGAAATTCTGTCAAAGCGTATAGAAACAGATTTATCAAAACTTGTTGAACCAAGGGGTATAACTTTAGAAGCTGC
>CAZECH010000446.1:0-2583 GCA_964510675.1 uncultured Ignavibacteriaceae bacterium | reverse complement strand
TAATCCCTGGAGATTCAGCTTTGACCGGTTGACCGGCCAGCTCTGGGCAGGCGATGTTGGGCAGGGAGCACGAGAGGAAGTGGATATCATTGAGAAAGGGAAGAATTACGGTTGGCGAATCATGGAAGGATTTGCATGCTATGATCCGTCCACCGGGTGCGACCAAACAGGGCTGACGCTTCCAGTTCTGGACTACGATCATTCCGTTGGGTTTTCCATTACCGGCGGGTATGTGTACCACGGATCTGCGCGCCCGGAGTTGGATGGGGCCTACATTTATGCCGACTTCGGTACGCGCAAGATATGGGCCCTCCGTCTGAATGGCACTCAAGTGCAGTCCGACTCACTTCTTCTGGTGGCCGCTAACTCCATTACATCCTTTGGCGAAGACGAAGCGGGAGAATTGTATGTTGTCGCGCGCTCGTCCACCACACCGACACACATCTTCCGGTTCAACGACGCACCGCCGTTGCCCGTCCAGCTTGCTTCGTTCCGTGCGGGGCTGAGTCAACAGGGTGGTCATGTGTCGTTGAAATGGTCCACGGTATCCGAAATCAACAACTACGGGTTCACGGTGCAGCGGAAGGGAGAATATGATCCGGCCTTTGCGGATTTGAGCGATGCTTTTCTGGCCGGCAAGGGAACCACAACAGAACCGCAGTCTTACAGCTACGTGGATACGAGCATTACGAAGGCAGGAAGGTACAGCTACCGCTTGAAGCAGCAGGACCTGGACGGAGGGATCCACTTCACACACAGTGTGATCATTCATGTGACAGTAACGGATGTGGTGGAAGTTGCGCCGCGAGTGTTTCAGCTCAGCCAGAACTATCCAAACCCCTTCAACCCCTCGACGACCATCCGTTACGGGCTCCCCGATCGTTCGCACGTGACCCTCAGGGTATTCAACACCCTCGGGCAGCAGGTCGCCCTTCTCGAGAATGGGGAGCAGGAAGCAGGCTATCACGAGGTCAAGTTCGGCGCATCGGGTCTCTCTTCCGGCGTGTACTTCTATCGGATTCAGGTCCGCCCTCTGGACTCCGTCATCGGGCGCGACTCCAAAAGCGGAGCAGGGTCGTTCATGGAGACGAAGAAGCTTCTCCTCACCCAATAAACAACGCCGTAGTAGGCCGAAAGGTGAAGAAAGGGCTCGGGATTTCTCCTGAGCCCTTCTCGTTCACACCCTGAGCGCCCGAAACAGGACCCCGCCCAAAGATGGCGGGGTTTCGTCCCGCTCCGCGGGACTCAACTTGAACTTAGCCCTGTTGCGGGAGCCATGGAAACAAAAACGCCACCTCAAGGACAGGTGGCATTTTTGTTTCCAGTGCCCGGAACAGGACTTGTCAGCTCTGCGAAGTGGTCCGAGTCCTCCCAACAACTACCCAGTTTCCAAACTATCTTTGAGCGATTTGCCTGGGCGATCAAGCATATGAATCTTGGGCAGCTCTATATGGCCCTGCTGTTGGTGCGTGTGACTGGACGGACCAAGGACGTCGGAATCGTTCAGGAAGGTCGCGGACCAGAGCCCTCAGGATATCATCAGCCATCTCATGAAAAAAGCGAAAGAATGGGCCGGCGGTCGCCCGCAGGCGGATGATGTGACTTTCGTGGCGATCAAGATGAAATGGTAATCAATACACTCCCGTTGACTTAGAACTTCGGGTTGCCTATGTTCTCCCATGAACTCCAGACCGCCGCTTTACCCCTGTGCCGTCCTTTTCCTGTTGATCGCTCCTTTAGGTTTTCCGCTTAGGACCATAGCTCAGACGTCATTTTCCGACAGCTCGCTGTTACGTCATCCGTCCTACGTCAGAGAGGCCATACAGGAAATCGATGACGTTCACCTATGGAATTCGATTGACCTTGACGGCGCAGGCCTCCAGGACCTCTCGGAATTTGTGAGGGCCGGAGATTTCGAGCGGGCGGCAATTGCGTGGGGTGCTTACTGGTCGGCAAAAAAACAACCCGCGTATATTACATCGATGGATCATCTTCTGCAGGATACCGACCTGCTGGAATCCCTGATGGACTTCCGGGATGCGACGCTTCAGTCCCCGGACGAGCGGGACACGATCATTGCTCGCGCAGACCTGATATTGCAGAACGCGATGAAGACGTGGGGAGATAGTGTCATCACGTTTGGAGTAAAGGTGGACTTCAACAGGGACATGGGGCAGTCGGGGAAATACGGGTTTCATTATTGGACCTGGTCCCGTCCGCTTATCATGGCCTCGGTACTCACAGGTGATGAGAAATACCTGGATAAGTTCGATCAACTTTTCAATACGTGGTACGAGCAGCGCAACTCCATCACCCGGGGTTTTCCTTCGCTGGACGTTGTCTATTATGAACTCGGGCTGGGGATGCGGAACCGGACATTCATCGAGTACTACCTTCTCCCTTGCCGGCAACGAAGCGCTAAGTCTCATATGCGGCTACTCAAGACATTCCTTGCCGCAGGACGGTGGCTTTATCAACTGGAGAAGTGGGAAGGGTACAGACCGGGCAATTGGCAAGTTCACGGCTCCTACATGCTTGTCCAGCTCGCGCTCGTGCTTCCGGAGTTTCGCGAATCGGCGCATT
>CAZECH010000445.1:0-2599 GCA_964510675.1 uncultured Ignavibacteriaceae bacterium | reverse complement strand
TCCCGGTAGTTCGCGTGAACCCTGGCGAGATGGGGCTGCGACATGGCCAGGCTGGCGACCATGTCCGATCGGATGGCCAAGAGCTCACTCAGGATCCCCTCGATGTCCGCGTCTCCCAGACGCCCAGCGTCGGTGTTGCTTTGCTTCGTCACAAATATTTTCTCATGCTTGCCCAGGCTTGACTAAAAGCAACCGGGCCGGTTGGAATGCGGTGTTTGGGGATCAGGGATCATTTCTGCAAGGACAGATCGAAGGCTAGCGTCCAGCCGTGAGCATCTTGCCACGATGAACCGTGCAGCCTTGAGGGAACGAAGGTGATTAGCGGAGCGGCAGGGTGGTTGGTGCGCCGCTCTTCAATATCGAGGTTTCGAGGCTGCGCACCAGGATGACCACATTGTGGCTGTCGAGGCGGTTGATGAACAGTTCGCTGGGAAAGCACTGGCCATCGCGATGCCGGGCCTGAAAGGCAATGGCACAGTGGCAGAGATGGGCCAGTCGTGAGTTGATGCGGCCTTCCTGTACCAGTTCGTGTTCCGATAGCTGCGGAAGAAGCGTGGAAACATGACGGCCCACCAGTTCATTCGCCAGGTAGCCAAACACCTGTTCACAAGCCTGGCAGCAGTCGCGGATCATGCCCAGGTCGTCGAGCGTGAGCACCGCCAGATCGATCGTTCCAACATTGGAATCGCCGATTGAAGCATACGTGTTCTTCAATGGGCTTTTCACCTGCAGGCTGCTTGCTGTTGCCATAATGGCCTCCATCGTATTTCGATCAGGAACGTTCTCAGGGTCTGGAATTTTGACACTGGTCAATGAACAATCTGTGACAGAAACAAGAATTTTGTGTGCACCCGAAAGTGTCTGGGGGGAAATTCTTCGGCCAATTCTCATGACGCTGACCGAGGTAGCGAACCAAACCGTATGCGTGTAGATTTAGGCGGGAATTTCCATACCCCCAAGGATGCGTTGCGATGAAAAAACCCAGTGAAGAGTACCTCGAAAAAGCCAAGCTTTTGAACGAGGAAGAAACCGAGCGCCTGATGGCGCGAATGCGGACCAAATTGATGCGCAGGCTGGAAGACAAGAAAATGAGCGTGCCGGAAGTCGTGGCCATTCAGATGGAGATCGAGGATGAAGAGCTCAATGAATGGCGCGAGAAGATAGCTGCAATCAGGAACACTGAAGAACGGAAGAAATCTAAGGGCAAGTAAGCAGGTAACCATCCCACCTCTCTCCAGCGGGTCTTTTGCTTATGCGAACCCGCATCGAAACCGCCAGCCTGTTTAATCAACAAACCCAGGACGCATCAACCTTAAATAGAGCCTGGACGCAATTGCGGCCAGGCACGCCACAATGCCCGGGTATCATCCCCAGGCGAATTCGGATCGGACTTGAAGCCGATGCCACGCCCGCCCCACAAATCGTCCAGCACCAGAACACCCCATGGCAGAACCCGCGAACAAGACCGAAAAATTCACCCGCAATCCCCGGGTCGCCTATTTCTCCATGGAAATCGCCATGGAGAGCGATATCCCCACCTACAGCGGTGGCCTGGGGGTGCTGGCCGGGGACACCCTGCGCGCTGCAGCGGACATCGGCGTGCCGATGGTGGCGGTCACTCTGGTGTCCCGGGCCGGCTATTTCCGCCAGGAGATCGACCCTCAGGGTCGACAGACCGAGCATGACGACGACTGGGACCCCGCCCGCTACGCCACACGGCTGCAGGCCACCGTGGCCCTGGACATGGAGGATCGCCAGGTGTGGGTGGGGGGCTGGCTTTATGAGTTGAGCTCGCGGGTCGACGGTCGCG
This sequence comes from uncultured Ignavibacteriaceae bacterium, assembly GCA_964510675.1. GTDB lineage: Bacteria > Bacteroidota > Ignavibacteria > Ignavibacteriales > Ignavibacteriaceae > RBG-16-34-14. The sequence goes on along the minus strand of CAZECH010000445.1, from coordinate 789 downwards.
TGCCCGTTCTGCTGCTGGACACTGACCTGCCGGTGAACGACCCGCGCGACCGCGACATCACCCACTATCTGTACGGCGGCGACGAGAGCTATCGGATCAAACAGGAGGTGGTGCTGGGCGTGGGGGGAATCGCCATGCTCCAGGCCCTGGGTTTCAAGCTCATGGGGTATCACATGAACGAGGGTCACTCCGCCTTCCTCACCCTGGCCCTGCTGCGGCGCTTCGCCTATCCAAGCGAAGATCTGCGATCCGGCGAGAGCCCCTACGATCTGCCCCGGGTGCGGGAGCTGTGCACCTTCACCACCCACACGCCGGTGGAAACAAGCCACGACAAATTCGACTATGACCTAGTGCAGCGCATCTACGGTGATCTGCTGGATTTGGGCACGGTGAAGCTGTTGGCCGGCGAGGACAAGCTCAACATGACCCGCCTGGCCCTGAACCTGTCCGAATATGTGAATGGCGTGGCCAAGCGCCACGCCGAGGTCTCCCGGAAGATGTTCCCCGGCTATGCGGTGCACGCGGTCACCAACGGCGTGCATGCCTCCACCTGGACCAGCCTGCCCTTTGCCGTGATGTACGACCAGCATGTGCCGGGCTGGTGCCATGAGCCTGAACTGCTTTCCCGCGCCGACCGCATTCCGAACGACGCGCTCTGGGCAGCCCACCAGGAGGCCAAACAGGCCTTGGTGGACAAGGTGCGGGAGCTGACCGGGGTAGTATTGAACCCGGAGCAGCCCATCCTGGGCTTTGCGCGGCGCATGACCGCCTACAAGCGGGCGGACCTGC
>CAZECH010000444.1:0-2617 GCA_964510675.1 uncultured Ignavibacteriaceae bacterium | reverse complement strand
GTTCGACATTTTCTGTTACTGTTAATTCATCAATCAGGTTAAAGCTCTGGAAGACAAAACCAATATTTTCTTTTCTGAGCAATGCTCTTTGTCTTTCGGAATATTTTGCAACTTCCTTATCTAAAAAGAAAAGTTCTCCATCGGATGGATTATCAAGTAAACCGAGAATATTAAGAAGTGTAGATTTACCACACCCGGAAGGGCCCATTATTGAAACAAACTCTCCAGCTTTGATTTCAATATTAACATTATTTAGTGCAGTTGTCTCTACTTCATCAGTTGTGTACATTTTTTTAAGATTAGCAGTCCGGATCATTTTAACTCCTCCTATATTAGGATCAATAAAAAAATAGTTTGTTTTCAGAAAATTTATTTAGGTCTTCAAATTTAAATTATGAATGATTATTTGAATAATTTAATCCTTCATCCATTCATTCCACAAATCTCGTGTATTTTAGTTTAGCACAAGTTTTTCGATATCACCGAAAGTATCATAAGAAGATGTAATTACTTTTTCACCAGGCTTTAGTCCTTCAATTACTTCAAATGCATTTGTGTTTTGTCTTCCCAATTTTATTTCTCTTCTTATAGCAAAATTATTTGATTCATCAAGAACGAAAATCCATTGTCCGCCGGTTGCCTGATAAAAACCACCACGGTCAACTGTAACTGCTTCACCAACTTCACCAAGTTCAAGTCTTATGTGAAGTGTTTGCCCTCTTCTTACACCATTAGGAATTTCTCCGACAAAATGCATATCAACTTCAAACCTTCCGTTTGTTACCTGCGGGAAAACAGTTTTTATTACGAGCTTATAATCTCTGCCGGCAAAAGTAAATTCACCGGTTTGTCCCGGTGCAACGCGAGCAATGTAATGTTCATCAATAGAAGCTCTTACTTTGTTCGAATCAATAACATCAATACGTCCGAGATTTTCACCACGTGCGATTGACTGCCCTATTTCTGCAGTAAGTGCGGTAAGCTGTCCTTTTATTGGAGCTCTGACTGTAAGATTTTCAAGCTGGGTTTTTGTAACAGATAAATTTGATTGTAAAGTTTCAACGGATTGTTCAAGCTGATCAATTTGCTGTGATCTGAAAAGCGAATCCTGTTTGTACGTTTCAAGCGTAAGATTTCGTTTCTGCAAGGTATAATCATAGTTCTCTTTTGATCTGTCAAATTCAATCTTTGAAATGAGATTTTTTTCAAAAAGAATTTTATTGTTATCAAACATTCTTTTCTTATCTAATAAGTCATATTCAATATCAAGAATCTGTGATTGAAGATTAAGCCTGTTCTGTTCCATTGAAAGACGAGTTGCTCTTAGATTATTTATCTGCGAGAAAACATTAGCCTGGTTGTAGATTACATCAAGACTAAGTTGAGCATTATCCATCCTGATTATCGGATCGCCGACATTAAGAAAAGCTCCTTCTTCAATATATTTTTCAACTATTCTTCCACCCTCAGAAACATCCAGGAAGAAAGTTTCAATTGGCTGCACCGTTCCGGTAATGGGTATGAATTCCTGGAAAGGACCAAATTTAACTTCAGAGACTGTTAATCTTTCGGTTTCAACATTTAGCCTCGAACTTTTATCTGCAAAAATTAAAAGGTAAATAATGAAGAGAAATAATAACCCTCCGCCTCCAAGTACCAGAATTCTTTTGGGAGTCCATTTTTTCTTTTCTATTTTTTTATCCATAAATCATCAGATGATTATTCTTAATTGCTCGGCTTGATTCAAGTAATGTGCCTTTTTGTTTTATTTTCGCAGATACTTACATCAGAAAATAGAACCACTGATCAAGAATATCTGCCAAAATATTTTAATAACACTTGATAATAGTGTACGCTTATATTACAATTGTGTACGTTATCGTACAGAAAATTTACTGTACTACAGCTCTTAATGCGGGATTTGCTTCAAGCAAATTCTTTGTGTGATAGGTTCCTAAATTTGATTTACAGTTAGAACAGAAATAAATATATCTCAACCCAATGATGGATTCGACTTTACAAACCCAAACGCTCTCAACCACTGTTTTACACTTGGTACAAAAGACTTTTATTTCTTGTTTCTGTATTTGTTTTGTCATCAGGATAGAAAAATGATTTTAGTATTAGACTTAACTAAGTTCAATTTTGTTACATCATGGTAAACATTTTAAATTAATTTAACAATTGAGAAATTAAGCTCAGGCACATTTAATGAAATACTCATGGCTTATCAATTCAATGAATATGCCAGAATTATTTTCAAAAAAAATTACAATTATAACACAGATTAGTAAGCTGTGTTACGGTGTTTATAGTCAATTGTATAAAAAAACAGAAACAATATGATTAGAAAAACATCCAACGTTTTAATAGTAGATGATAATGAAGATATCTTAATTGCAGCAAAACTATTACTTAAACCTTATGCATCTGTTATTGAAACTGAAAAGAATCCCAATCATCTCCCAGAAATTTTAAACAGGAACCGCTACGATGTAATCTTTCTTGATATGAATTTTACTCAAGATATGACAAGCGGGAAAGAAGGATTTTATTGGCTGAATGAAATACTAAAAATTGATCCGACTGCAATAATAATTCTGATTACAGCTTATGG
>CAZECH010000443.1:1659-2622 GCA_964510675.1 uncultured Ignavibacteriaceae bacterium | reverse complement strand
GGATTAATATTTATTGATCTCCGTGACCGTTATGGAATTATGCAGGTTGTTTTTGAACCTTCATTTGATAAAGAAGCACATATACTTGCCGGAAAACTGAGAAACGAGTTTGTTATTTCTGTTGAAGGAACAGTAAGAAAACGCCCGCCTGAGACAGATAATCCCAAAATACCTACCGGGCATATTGATGTAATGGTTAAGAAGCTTGTAATTCTTAATGAAGCGCAAACACCTCCATTTCCTATAAGTGAAAATGTAAATGCAAGTGAAGATATAAGATTGAAATACCGTTACCTTGATTTGAGAAGATCATCGGTTCAGAAAAATTTTTTACTTCGTCATAAGATGTCTCAATTAACCAGGAATTATTTTGATAAGAATAATTTTGTTGAAATTGAAACTCCTGTACTTATGAAAAGCACTCCTGAAGGAGCGAGAGATTTTCTTGTTCCAAGCAGAATTCATAAAGGAAAATTTTATGCGCTCCCACAGTCACCGCAGACCTATAAACAAATACTTATGGTGTCAGGATTTGACAGGTATTTCCAGATTGTAAAATGTTTCCGGGATGAGGATTTAAGAGCAGATCGGCAGCTTGAGTTTACCCAGATAGATGTTGAAATGTCTTTTATTAACCAGGAAGATATTTTTGATATTACCGAAGGTTTAATGAAAGTTTTATTTAAGGAAATCTGGGATAAAGATCTTCAGCTTCCCATTCCAAAATTAACTTTTGATGAAGCAATGGAAAGATACGGAAGTGACAAACCCGATCTCCGGTTTAATCTTGAAATGAAAACACTCAATGATGTTTTTGAAAAAACAGAGTTTAAAGTTTTTAAAGATCAGATAAGTAGCAAAGGGATTATAAGCGGACTTGTTGCGCCGGGATGCGGAGACTATACAAGAAACCAGCTTGATGTATTAACAGATTTTGTTAAGAAGCTCGGTGCCGGCGGGCTG
>CAZECH010000443.1:0-1649 GCA_964510675.1 uncultured Ignavibacteriaceae bacterium | reverse complement strand
TGATGCACCAATTGCAAAATTCCTTTCAGATGAAGAAAAGAAAAATTTAATAGAGAAGCTTAATGCTAAAGTTGGGGATTTAATTTTTATTCTCTCGGGGCAAAAACTAAAAGCCCTTTCCATTATGGGTTCTTTAAGATTGGAAATGGCACGAAGGCTTGATTTAATAAAGCCGGATGCTGAGCCAAAACTTCTCTGGGTGACTGATTTTCCTCTGTTTGAATGGGATGAATTGACTAAAAGATTTTATGCAATGCACCATCCTTTTACTTCTCCACGAATTGAAGATATTGAAAAGATGGAAAAAGATCCGGCAAATGTTAAAGCAAGAGCATATGATCTTGTTCTAAACGGAAATGAAATTGCCGGCGGAAGTATCAGGATTCATAATTCTGATTTGCAGGCAAAAATGTTTAAAGCTCTCGGCATTTCAAAAGAAGAAGCAGAACATAAATTCGGTTTTCTTATGAATGCATTTAAATACGGGGCTCCTCCACACGGCGGAATAGCTTTTGGGTTTGACAGGATGGTGATGCTGTTTGCCGGGGAAAATTCAATCCGTGATGTTATAGCTTTTCCAAAAACTGCAAGTGCAGTGTCTCTAATGGATGATTGTCCTTCTGAAGTAAGCGAAGAGCAATTGAAAGAATTGCATATAAAAATCAGGTAAAACGGTAAGCCAACATGGTTCTCAAATATTTTATATAAAATGAGAACTAATTTCTAAAGTCTCAAATTCAGGGAGATTGGAATGGGTTTTCATTTAATAATTTCTTTTCATAATCATCAATAAGATAATCATATTTACCAAGATTTAAATTGATTATTTCTTCCCATCTTTCAGAATCAAACAAATCTCCTTTAATAACAAATGACAGCTTTTCATAATATTTTTTTAAGCTTTCATCTTCAATTTTGTTTTCGCTACTTTTTATTGTTCAATATTTTTTTCTTGTGAAATGCCAATCCACATTTTCCTTTTTTTAATTTTCCTTTATTGTTTGAAGCGTATTATAAAAAGCCATTTAACTTATGTTATTTTTTTTATTTATTTTTTATATTTTTATATAAATCCATTTTCTTTTTTTATGTTTTTTGCTCCTTAGTAATTTTTACTAAAGCCGTAGTATTTAAAGGTAAATGCTACGGCAGGACTTTTCTGTACATCAGTCAAAAATTATCCTTCTATTAATATAAAGGAAAACCTTTATGCTGGCACGTTTTTTCGTTATACAAAGGTGAATTATTTACTAACTGTTTTTTGAAAATTTTAATCGAACCGTAAGAAGTAAAGCCAAATCTTGTGGCAAAAAAATTCTTAGAGCAAAAATTACTTGACCAGAAAAAGTTACCAAAGGCACTAAAAAAAGAACAAAGTAATTTTTACAAAGTACCGGTAAGAATTTTTCTTAACTAAACAGGTTGATTAAATAAGTAAGATTAAAAAAAGGTTAACCATTGGGACAACAACAACTTTTACTTATTGTATTAGGAATCATTGTAGTGTCAGTAGCTGTCGCTATATCAATTCAGCTATTCAGGCAAAATGCAATTGATAACAAAAGAGATCTTTTGATAAATGAATGTAATACACTTGCAGCACATTCAATTGGATATTATAAAAAACCGGTTCCTTTTGGCGGTGGTGG
>CAZECH010000442.1:0-2634 GCA_964510675.1 uncultured Ignavibacteriaceae bacterium | reverse complement strand
GTTGTGGATGGGGGTTTGACAATTTCGCCCTAACTGGGCAGTTCTGAATTGAGCCATTTTGGAAGGGACTTGAGAGTTCGTTGATGAATGTGTTCCTTCGTGTGACAATCGTCGTGAGTTGATTGATGATTGTCCGAAGCGTGACATACCGCAAAAAATTTGTTTAACTTTGAATTAAGTAGTATGGGGGTGGGGATTGGATAGGCGTGAGGCTGTCTGGGTTTTGCGCGTCCTTTCTCAGTTGCATAGAGAAATCGCTTTTGCCGACTTTCTTGAAGTCAACAAAGCAAGTGGTACTGAAGGATATGAGTTGAGGATTAAGTGTGTGTTGGATGCTCACGGTAGAAACTCTATTAGCGGGTTTCTGGAAAAAAGGAAATTGAAGATGAGAGAGGAAAAAGGATTTATCATCATTTATGAGTAACACGTTTCTTTTTCTTGGATTTTGAGAGATTAATTGCTTTTAACTCTCCTAGTGGGGGTCATCGTTTTCTGGAGAGTTTGGAGTTTTAGAAAATCCGCCTATTTCTTCTCTTGCTTTTCTGGGTTTGTTTTCGTCTTTTTGCAGGTCTTCGATGAGGACGGTTTCGATATAGTTGCTTCTGTTGCGGTTTATTCTTCTGCACTTATCGTTAATTTTCGGAATGAGCGTCTTGCTCAGAGCTATGCTGATCTTGTCCTTGTTCACTTGCCCCTTGTCCTCTTGCTGTTTTTAGGGTGGGTGTCAATATTTATTGCTTGTTGCTACTCGGTCGCAACAGCCTTTTTCTGCCTTTAGAGCCTAAATTAGGGCTGAATTGGCATTTGGGCTTTGAGTTCCCAAATGTAGGACCGCACGCATTCTTCGCCTCCATTCCAAACTGTTCCTGATATTATGTAATCTGATCTTCCCAAGTTGCCTACGCGTTCGGTTTCAATACGCCTAAATTCAACGACGTTTTCTGGAATCAGAAGATATCGTGCGAATTGCAGGTAATATCTACATTGTAGCTCTTTGTTTCGCGTTGAATCAATTAACCTTTGTAATTCACTGGGGGATTTCAAGCTCACCTGAAACCCTCCATTGCTTAACCGAAAATGCAATCAAATCCTCAAGGTAATCGTAGAAACTGAGACCGTTTATCTCATCTCCAAATGCTACTAAATAAGCCAGGTCCACAGTGTATTCTTGCGATCCAAGTTCTTTGATGTTGATTGACTGGGTATGATTTTGAAGCACAAGTGCTGTCTTTACCGAGAGAAAAGGAATACATGTTAACGACCGTGTTACTAGTAAAAAGAGAATTACGTGAAGACTCCGGTATTTTTATAGCTACAGGACCAAAAACGCCTTCAGGTTTTATCAAGCCGGGAAAAGGATCGAAGTTCTTCCCCATCAACTTTCTTACTCTCTCTATCTCGGACTGAGGCAAAAACGCCAGAAGGAAATAGTCTTTTGTTAAAATTGTTAAATTAGATGTTCCTTCCATTGATAGAACGTTTGGCAGGCACTTCTTAACTTCCGGGGGACCTGAAAGCATGCGGTTGACTATTGATATTATGCGTTTGCTTTCTATTTTGGATTCTTGCATTCTCTGCAACTCAAAGTATTTTATGGCACTGTTGCCTTATTCAGTTTGTCGTTCCCTCACTATTTATCGGTCCTTAGAAAAGAAGCCTGATTCAGGAATCATATTTTCGAGAAAAGCTCGTATTTGCACGGATAGCAATATGTTTTATTTCGCATTATATGTTCGTTTTCCGACACTATGCGTTGTTGAGCTCTGCAAGGCACACTGTGCTTTGTGAAGCCTAGAAAAGCACACTGTGCTTTGTGGGTGCCAGAATTCCTTTAACTTCTGGCTGCACCATAGTTTGAGGTGACACAAGTGGTAAATCTCATTGAGGACTGGGATGTCCTTGAAGAATATGCGGGCGAAAAACTGGGCTTCTACCAGCTTCTCGCAAACGACGGAACTCTTGAAATTCGCGTCCAGACCGGAAGACTCGGCTTAAGAAAGGAATTTGAGAAGGCAGACGATCCGCTACTAAGCAAGATTTTGGATTTCTGTAGGAAACGCAGATACATCAGAATAAGCGAGAATCTTCGAGACGAAGAGTTTTTCAAATAAATCCGAGGCTGAGCAAGTGACCCAAGCCGCATCCCACGGTTTCTTTCAACCAACCCGAAAACCAGAGGGCTCGAAAACAGAGTCTTGGAATACTGCCAGCAAGAGGATGAGGCATGAAGGTTCTAGCTGACTCTCAAGTAGATGCAATCATTGCTTTGCTCCTCGACATCGAAAAAACTCGCTTTAGAGAACAGGCAATCGTAGACGCGGAAAAGATTCGCGCAATCATTCTCCAGGCAGAACAAGTAACGTTGAAGCTTGAGCAGTAGGTGGGAGGGAATGATTGGACTTACATCTGAGGCAAAGTCTCCGGACTGCATATTTGGCAACAATTCCCTTCCTCAAAACAGTAAGTCCAGCCCCCTATGCCCACGCTGCAACTCAAACAAGGTCCACCGTGAAGGGTTTCGCAAAACGTTTTTCGGAGAAAAAATCCAAAGATGGTCCTGCAACAACTGCGGAATGCGTTTCTCAGACCCAACTCAACTCCAAAAAGTAAGAGCAGACCTTGAAATGTTGGAAA
>CAZECH010000441.1:0-2636 GCA_964510675.1 uncultured Ignavibacteriaceae bacterium | reverse complement strand
ATTCAATCATTCATCCATTCATCCATTCAATCATTCTCAAAGTAAGGATGAATGAGTGAATGGCTGAATGAAAATTTCAAGCTAAAAATGAATCAATCGAACTATTACAAAGAAATACAAAGCAAGCTTGATAAGCTTGACAGGAAGGAACAAGCTTTTATTGCTCTAATTGGTTTGTTGCTTTCATTAATTATTGTAATTCTTGTCGGGATTTCTTTTTCTTTCCTTGAAATGATTTTCTATCATTCATCTGTTTTAAGAACAATTATTTTTTCAATTATTGTTTTTACAGCGACTGCTTCTTTCGGGTTTTTGTTTTTTAAATCTTTAATAAGATATTTTGATTTTTTTGGAAAACGAAATCATTATAAAACTGCGGGAAAGGTTGCTGCATATTTTCCGCAGATTAAAGATGATTTATTAAATGCAATGCAGCTTGTAAGCGTTGGTTCCGGAAATGCATTATACTCTTCCGGATTAATTGATGCATCTTTTAAAAATGTTTATGAAAGAACAAAGAATTTACATTTTGAAAATGTTGTTGATTTCAAAAAAGTTAAAGAGCTTTTTATTTACTTCTCATCAGTTTTAGTTATTGCTTCTTCATTATTCGTTTTTGTCCCGGGAATGTCTGCAGCATCTTACAGATTGTTTAATTTTAACAAAGAATTTATACCACCGCAAAAGTTTTCTTTTGATGTTATTCCGGGGAACTCTGAAATTACAAAAGGTGAAGATGTTTTCATTTATGTAAAAGTAAAGGGCGGAATTCCATCCTCCATTTATCTTGCTATAAAAAATCAGGAAGAAACGGATTTTCAAAATCAAAAACTTATGGCTGATTCCAACGGCATTTACAGATTTGATTACAGGTCGGTTAGAAATTCTTTTAGATATTATGCTTTTGCAGAAGAAAGCCATAGTGAAGAATTTGAAATTGAGGTTATTGACAGACCTGTTATCAGGAATCTTGATTTAACAGTAACTCCACCCGCTTATTCAGGAATACCGCAGTTTCAGCAGAAGGATAATGGAAATATCTCTGCATTAAAAGGAAGTCGGGTTGAGATATCAATTAATGCTACAAAGGAATTAAAGGATGCAAAGTTAGTTTTTAATGATTCAACTGAAGTAAATCTCAATAAGAAATCCGGCGAAGCATCTGGTTCTTTCAGAATAATGAAAGATAATTCTTATAAAATTATTGTAGAAGATGCAGCCGGTAATAAAAATCTTTCTCCAATAACTTATCTGATAAAAACTTTTTATGATGATTATCCGACAATTGAAATGCTTTCACCAAAAGGGAGTATTTCTCTTGGGAATGATAACAGGCTTCCTCTCTTTTTAAAAATTACCGATGATTATGGATTTACCAGATTAATTTTACATCACAGATTATCAGCATCAAGATATGAAACTCCGCAAAAGGATTTTACGTCCTTTGAAATTTCAATCTCCAAAGATGAAAAAGAATTGAATGTTGATTATGTATGGAATCTTTCAAATTTGAGTTTGGGTACTGATGATATTGTGAGCTATTATATTGAAATTTTTGATAATGATAATGTAAGCGGGCCAAAATCTGCAAAGACTGAAGTTCTAACGATCCGTGTTCCTTCACTTGATGAACTTCTTGCAGGTGTTGAAGAAACTCATTCCAACATTGAACAGGAATTGAAAGAAACAGTAAAGGAAGCTGAGGAATTAAGAAAGGAGCTTGAAAAGATTGACCATGAGATGAAACAGGATAAAAAAGAATTAACATGGGAAGAGAAAGAAAAGATTGAAAGTACATTGGATAAGTTTGAAAAGCTCCAGGAAAAAATTCAGGATGTGAGCGAGGAACTAAATAAGCTAACACAGGAGATGCAGGAAAATCAACTGCTTTCTGAAGAAACCCTTGAAAAATATATGGAGCTTCAGAACCTGATGGATCAGTTAACAAGCGAGGAGATGAGAGAAGCTTTTAAAAAACTACAGGAGATGATGCAGACTCTCAACCGGCAGCAAACTCAGGATGCTTTACAGAATTTTAAAATGGATGAGGATAAATTCAAGAAGAGCATAGAAAGAACTCTTAATCTTTTAAAAAGAATACAGATTGAACAGAAAATTGATGAACTGCTCAAACGTTCTGAAATGATGACTGAAAAACAGGAAGAAATTCAGAAGCAAACGAGTGAAAGTGATTTGTCCGATAAAAATCAGAGTGACGAGCTTAGTGAAAAACAGGAACAAATGACTGAAGATCTTAAAAAGTTTTCTGAGGAGCTTAATAAGCTGTCTGAAAAGATGGATGAATTGAAAGATATGCCGAAAGAAGAAATGGACAAGCTTCAGGAAGAGTTTGGGAAGCAGGAAAACCAGCAGAAATCACAGCAGGCTTCGCAGCAAATGAAGCAGAATAATAAACAGATGGCTAAACAGAACCAGCAACAGGTTCAGGAAAACATGTCACAAATGAACCAGCAACTTCAGGACCTGCAATCTTCTATGATGCAAATGAATCAGATGCAGAATTTTACCGATATGATGAAAATTCTGGATAATCTTATTAATCTTTCAAAGCAGCAGGAAGAACTTAAGAAAGAAGCACAACAGCTTGAACCGAATTTATCTGCATTTAATGAGAA
>CAZECH010000440.1:0-2651 GCA_964510675.1 uncultured Ignavibacteriaceae bacterium | reverse complement strand
ATCGGGTTGGCTGGCATGAATTTCCTTTCAGAGTACCCATTGTCCGGCGATCATGGTGCGCCAGGCGGTGAAATCAGGGTTGAATATAGCGAGGTCGGCGTCTTTACCGGCTTCCAGGCTGCCTTTGCGGCTTTCCAAATTAAGCACGCGGGCCGGGTTCAGGCTGGACATACGGATAGCTTCGACTAGAGGAATACCGACCACGTCAGTAAGCACTGGGATCATCTGATTGAGCAGCGTTGTGCTGCCGGCAAAAGACGTTCGGTCAAACATCATCCCGACGCCATCGGCCACTTCATACTCCATCTGTCCCATACGGAAGCGTGAGCCCGTGGGCAGCCCGGCTCCACTAGTGGCGTCGGACACAATACATAGATGGTCCGGACCAATGCATTTATAGGCTAGTTTCATCAATGTGGGTGGCAGGTGCTTATTATCGGCGATCATCTCAACGCTTAACCCTGGTTGCACCAGGGCAGTTTCGAGCAGGCCAGGCTTGCGCCATGGTCCTTCGCGCACCGTGGTGGACATGGCGCTGAATAGGTGTGTCACATGCCTCAGCCCAGATTGCATGGCGGTCAAAACATCCTCCTCTTTAGCCATGCTGTGACCAGCCGCCGGCAGGATGCCGTGCTCGTTCAGTTTGGCAACCAGCTCTGGTGCGCCGGGCAACTCCGGCGCTAGTACAAAGATACGCAGCACATCGGCAAATTCCATCAGCTGTGCCGCACTGCCATCCAATGGCGACCGCAGACTCCTCGGATCAAGTGCGCCGCACTGCCCTGGGGAAATATAGGGGCTTTCCAAATGCGCCCCAAACACCTGCGAGCCCGTATGAGTCACAGCCATCCATTGGCGGATAAACTCGAACAACGAGAGGAGATCATCCATCGGAGCCGCGGCGACGGTGGCCAATAAGCCGGTCACGCCGCGTCGAGCGTTTTCCTGCAAGATGATATTGAACGCCTCTTCGCTGGGCTCGTTGAACGTGTGATCCAACGCTCCGTGCGTATGAATATCTATCAGGCCGGGAGTAATGTAGCGGTCCTCGACATCGATTCGGTCGATATCAGCTGGCAGACTGTCTTCGTCAACAATCGCGGCAATGGAACTACCAGCGCTCGAACGCGCGATGACAACTGCGATACTATCCGCGATACGATCTGGCAGGACAACCTGTCCATTGATTAAAGCGAGTGAAGTTTGTGGATTGGAAAACATGTTCAGTGCTGCTGTTCTTTGTTTTCTTTGATCCCGGCGAGCTGGAGTTCTTCAGCCCGATGGCAGCTCACGAAATGATCCGGGGAGATCTCACGTAGTTCAGGCGTTTGGGTGCGGCACACATCCTTCGCGAATTGACAGCGTGGGTGGAAATAACAGCCGCTGGGCGGATTCGCCGGGCTGGCGACTTCACCCGGCAGATCCTGGATAATATGGCGTTGGTCCGGGTCGGGAACCGGCACAGCCATCATCAGGGCAGCAGTGTAGGGATGGCGCGGGGCCTGGAAGAGCTCTTTTGTCGATGCCATTTCGACCACTTTGCCAACATACATCACACACACGCGGTCGCTGATGTGCTTCACTACGCTCAGGTCATGGGCGACAAAAAGGTAGGTGAGGTGAAGCTTTTCCTGCAAGTCCAGCATCAAGTTGAGCACTTGAGCCTGCACCGAGACATCCAGAGCCGACACCGGCTCATCGGCCACCACCAGGCGTGGATGTAAAGCCAGGGCGCGAGCAATGCCAATGCGCTGACGCTGTCCACCACTAAAGGCATGCGGGTAACGCTGCATGTATTCGGGGCGCAGTCCCACCAGCTTGAGCAAATCGGCGACTCGATCGGTTCGCTCAGCGCGGGAACGCAGCCCATTAACAAACAATGGCTCGCTGATGATTTCGAAGATGGTCATGCGAGGATTAAGCGATCCAAATGGATCCTGGAAGATCATTTGCATCTGCGGTCGGAACCGGCGTAGTTCAGGACGGCTGAGCGGCGAAAGGTCCGTCACACGATCATCCGCCTCACGAAATAGGATTTCTCCACTGGTAGGAGCGAAGGCGCGCAGGATGCAACGGGATACAGTTGTCTTCCCGCACCCGCTCTCCCCAACCAGCCCAAGCGTTTCGCCTTCACGCACAAAGAAGCTGACATCGTCCACGGCGCGTACGGAGTTGACTAACTTACGCATTACTCCCTTATAGATGGGAAAGTACTTTTTCAGGCCGCGTACTTCCAACAACGGCGCATGGGAGATGCGGTGAGTCTGTTTTTCAAGAGGTTGTATCCCGTCGCTCATAGGCTCTTCTCCGTGGAGGGGATTGCGGGTTGAGTCGATTCAGGTGAGTAAAGGAAGCAGCTAACAAAGTGATCTTCCGCAACGCGGATCAGACCAGGCTGGCTGGCATCGCAGACCCCGCGCATGAAATGAGTGCAGCGCGGGTGAAAAGGACAACCGGCCGGGCGGTTAAACGGATGGGCGATGGAACCGGCAATGGTCGGTAGTTTGACGCGCGGCGTAGACTGGACGCTTGGGATCGAGCGCAGCAGCGCCTGGGTATAGGGATGTTGCGCATTCTTAAAGATCGTATGTACAGGCCCATTTTCCATTACCATGCCCAAATACATCACTACCACTTCATCCGCCATCTGG
>CAZECH010000439.1:0-2672 GCA_964510675.1 uncultured Ignavibacteriaceae bacterium | reverse complement strand
ACCTTGCTGCCTGGGTTACGGCTCTCCTCGTCAAGTCAGCACCTGAAAGTCCTGAAGGAAATCCGAGATAATTTTCAATTCTTGAGCTTGTACCGGCTTGACCACCGGGTGCTTTTTTTTCTATCAATAGTGTTTTTAAGCCCTCTGAACCGCCATAGACAGCAGCAGCTAAACCTGCCGGGCCTGCACCAACAATTACAACATCATAGAGGTCTCCTGATGCAGTTGATTTCAGACCGATTTTTTCCGCTACTTCACTTTCAGCAGGATTTTTTAAAAATGCTCCATCCTCAAATAAGACTGCCGGCAATTCATTAAGTTCGATTTTATGAAGATTTATTAATTCCCCAGCTTCTTTATTTAATTCTACATCAAACCATTTATAGGGAATTAAATTGCCGGTTAAAAAATCTTTTATTTTATGAGATGCCGGGGACCATTGGTAGCCGATGATTTTAATCCCTTCAAATTCAGGGATAAAATTATTCTGCCAGTCGTCAAGCAGATCAGTAATTACAGGATAAAGTTTTTCTTCCGGTGGGCTCCATGGTTTAAGCAGGTAATAATCTAATTTTAAATTGTTAATGGCCTTTATTGCTGCCTCAGTATCTGAATAAGCAGTTAATAATATTTTTTTAGCTTCAGGAAAGAATTCCTTTCCCTTTTCCAGCAAGTCAAGCCCTTCCATTTCAGGCATCCGCTGGTCGGAAATAAAAAGAGCAACGGTTTCATTTTGCGATTTTAATTCTTTAACGGCTTCAAGAGCCTCAATAGCTGATTCGGCCGCAAGCACCTTGTAGTCCTCACGGAATTTATTCCGCACATCTCGCTGTATAGCTCTCAGCACTTGTATATCATCATCAATTATTATAATGAATGGGAGTTTCATTTTTTATATCATCATTTATTACATGTGGAGAAATCGGTAAAATGATAATAAATTCCGTTTTGCCCGTTACGGAATTTACTTTTATATCACCGTTATGCTGTTTAATTACGCGCTGCACAAGGTCAAGCCCGATCCCGGTTCCTTCTCCTACTTTCTTTGTTGTGAAAAAAGGATCGAATATGCGGGATAAAATTTCTTTAGGTATACCCGTTCCGTTATCTGCAATCTGCACAGTTACATTTTTTTTATCGTATGATGTTTCAATTATTAGTTCACCGTTTTGCGGCATGGCATATATTGCATTATCTATAATATTCATCCATACCTGGTTCAGCTCTCCAACATAAGCATCAACTTCGGGCATATCTTCAGAGAAATTTTTTTTGATTAAAATATTTTTCCCCCGGATTTTATACCCTAGAAGTGTAAGCGTATTTTCTATATCATTATGAATATCGGTATGATGAAGATCGTTTGATCTATCCATATGAACGTGAGTTTTAATGGCGCCAACCAATTTTGTAATACGCCCGGAAGCGTCTTCAAGATCTTTTATTATCAGTTCGGAGCTTAACAAATTTTCAAGCCAGTCAAGAACATTTTGAAATGCTTCGCTGCCTACATCACTGTGAATTTTTTCCAGATCAGCTATTGAAAAACCTGCCTCAGTAAATGTTTCTGCTAATTCGTGTTTGTCATTAAATCCGTTCGCATGAAGCCACTCACTCAGCTCATCTTCCTTTTGAATACGTTGAAGCGGTGTATTTTTAGTTTTATTGGAATTATTTTTTTCTTTATTCTCTACCATCTCCCGGATATTCCGGATAAGCCCATGATTTATATTATATCTCAGCAACTCTTCGGTAAGCTTAAAGTCAAGTTTTAATCTTTTATTCAGCTCCGTAGATATCCTTGTAATTGCAGCTGAAGGATTGTTCAGTTCATGTGCAATTCCGGCAGCAAGCTTCCCGAGTGCATTTACTTTTTCATGCTGCAATTGTGTAGTTGCAAAAACGCGTGCTCTTTCGGTCATATAACCAATCAGACGTTGGTTAAATTCGGGGTTAAGCTGTTCAAGCTCATGGAAATATTTTTTATGAAGCTTAAGCCCCCGCACTTTACCTACTGCAAAAGAAGTCCCCGGAGCTGTTTTCATTCTCGAGTATGGCAGAATCCCGCCTACACCCCCGGCAAGATTATTATTCTCAAAACTGAAGTAATAAACCAGCCGGCCGTTTATATCCATATAGAAGTAAACTTTTCCTTCCGCCAGGATCCACATTACATCCATAGGCTCGCCTGTTTTTATAATTGTATCTCCATCCTCAGCCTCAAAATAATCTGAATGAGTTAAAATCCATTGAAGATGTTCTTCAGGCAGATCCTGCAGAGCAATTACTTTTTTTAATTCTTCAATTGTTATAGATTGGTTCATTACTGTCAAAAATGAATCTATTATATTTATAATTAAAACCAGGGAGTTTTTCTTTTACGTCCGAATAATAGAAGGGAATCGAGTACTTCCGGAAACAGGATAATATAAATCGTTTTAATTTAGCTTATTAAAAAAAATGTTAATGTGTCGGGGGTAATACCAAGCATGGATTCTGCTAATTTATGGTATGACTAATTATTTCTGCAATCTTTTTCCTGCCGCAGCTAGATTTATACCACTTTTCTCTTTTCATTGCTTCTGATCTTGAAATAAATGATTCTGAATGTATCAAGATCCATGGTCTATACGGTTTTGTGGATTTTACTTTACCGGAATTATGATAGAGCA
>CAZECH010000438.1:0-2677 GCA_964510675.1 uncultured Ignavibacteriaceae bacterium | reverse complement strand
GGCGTCCACGCTGCTGGCATCGGACAAGCGGCTGTTCAGGCCGACCATTCTCATCCTCATGGTGCCACTGATCGTCTACTTCTCGCTGATCGGGGAGTGGTACGGCTATGTGCTCACCCTGTTTGCCACCACCCTGACCTGGGTGCTGCTCTATTCAGCCAACAGCACGCACCAGCTCTTGATGCGCGCCAGCCACCAGGCCACGCACGATGCGCTCACCACCCTGTTCAACCGCCAGTATTTCATCGAACACCTGCAGCAGCGGATGAACACCCTGGGCGAGTCCGGCGAGTTCTCCTACCTGCTCCTCATCGACCTGGACCACTTCAAGACCGTCAACGATTCCCTCGGACACGATGTCGGCGACCGCCTTCTGCAAAGCGTCGTCGCGCGCCTGCAGCAACAGGTCACGGAAGGCTGCGTGGTGGCACGTCTCGGCGGGGACGAGTTCATCATCACCGGCTGCAATTTTTCGGACCGGCAGGCGTGCGAAGAGGCCGCGATGGATACCTCCGAACGGCTGCTCGCAAGCCTGAAGGAGCCCTACATCGTCGACCAGCACCATCTCTACATCAGCGCCAGCATCGGCGTGAGCATCATCAGCGGCCGCAGCGCCAACGCCAACCGCTTCATCAAGGAAGCCGACATCGCGATGTACGAGGTCAAGGCGAAAGGCCGCGACGGCGTTTTCATGTTCAACGAGGAGATGTCCAGCCGCGTCGAAAGCAATCTGGAAATCGAGCGCCTGCTTCATTTCGCCTTGCCCAACGGGGAAATCTCGCTGCACTACCAGCCCCAGGTGAATCGGGAGGGCCGCGTCATCGGTGTCGAATCGCTGGTGCGCTGGAACAACCCGACTCTCGGCCAGGTTTCCCCCACCCGCTTTATCAAAATTGCGGAGCAGACGGGCCTGATTGTGGAACTCGGCAACCACATCCTGGAAACCGGCTTCAGGACGCTGCGCGCGTGGCGCGATGCAGGCATCGAGCTTGACCAGCTCTCCATCAACATCAGCATGCGGCAGTTCACCCACCACCATTTCGTGGCGCAAGTCGAGGACCTGCTGCAGCGCCACCTCGACGAAGGCCTGGCACGCAAGCTGGTGTTCGAGATCACCGAATCGATTGTTGCCGAGGACATCCACCGCGTCATTCAGGTCATGAACCGCCTGAAGGCATCGGGCATCCGCTTCTCCATGGACGATTTCGGCACCGGCTACTCCTCCCTCAGCTATCTCAATCAGCTCCCGCTCGACGAGATCAAGATCGATCGCGCCTTTGTCAGCGCGCTCGGGCAGAACGAAGGCGACCGGGCGATGGTGACCACCATACTCAACATGGCGGGCATTCTCAAACTCAACATCGTGGCGGAAGGCGTGGAAACGGCGGCCCAGCTCGACTTCCTGCTGCAGCACGGCTGCCAGATTTTCCAGGGCTACTACTATTCGCGCCCGCTGCCGAAAGAAGCATTCGAGCAGTACTACCGCAGCCAGCCCTGAAGCCGGCATTGCCGAAAGCGGATTCCGGATCCACGAATGAAAACGGGCGCGGCTGATCAGCCGCGCCCGTTTGCTTTCCGTACTCCTGAATCAATACTTCAGGGTCAGCCCTTTCTGCTTGGAGAAATACATCGCCAGATCGAGCATGTCGGCATCGGACAGGTTCTTCACCTGTTCGGCCATGAGCGGGTTGTTGCGCTTGCCCGACTTGTAGTCCTTCAGCGCATGATAAAGATAATCGCGCTGCTGCCCCGCCAGTTTGGGAAAGGACGGGATGGCACTGACGCCGTCCGCGCCATGACAGGCGGCGCAGGCGGTCGATTTGGCCTTGCCTGCTTCAGCGTTGCCCTTGGCGTGAACCGGCAGTGAAAAACCCACCGCGACCGCTGCGAGGATAAACATGGTTTTTTTCATGGTGTTGTCCTCGGTTAGTTGGCAGGGCCAGTGTAAGACGATGAGTAATAGGCTGCGAGATCCGCCATGTCCTGTTCGGACAGGCTGCCTGCAATGCCCGCCATGCTCGGGTGCTTGCGTTCACCGCTCTTGTAGGCCTTGAGCGCTGCCACAATGTATTCGGCGTGCTGTCCGCCCAGCACCGGAACGCTGTAAACGGCGGGATAGGCGGTGCGCCAGCCGGGAATGCCGTGGCATCCGGCACACATTGAGGTTTTGAGTTTTCCGGCTTTGGGGTCGCCCGCTGCCTGTACCGGCACGGCCAACGCCATCAGCAAGGACGCGCACAGCGTCATCGTGGTGGTTTTCATCTTCCTCGCTCTCTCTGGTTATGTTGTCTTCAGGGCCCCGTCTGATGCGGGGTTTGCTCGCAATTATAAAACCGGACGACCCCATTCATGAATGCTTTCGGGGCTAAAAATCCTTTTATACCAATGGGATATAGTATTATTCACTAATATTCTTCTGGAGATTTCGTGATCGATCTCAAGGCCTGTCCGCTCTGGCTGTATCGCTTGTTGCCTTTCCTGCGCTGGTGGCCCAACGTCACGCCGCAAACCTTCAAGGCTGACACGATCGCCGCGTTCACCGGCGCGCTCATCGTGTTGCCGCAGGCGGTGGCGTTTGCCACCATTGCCGGGCTGCCGCCTGAATACGGCCTGTATGCGGCAATGGTGCCCGCCATCGTCGCGGCGCTGTGGGGGTCGAGCTGGCACCTGGTGTCGG
>CAZECH010000437.1:0-2681 GCA_964510675.1 uncultured Ignavibacteriaceae bacterium | reverse complement strand
CATGAGCACCCAAGCGTTTAATAGCATCGGCAAAATCAAGATAAACAGCCCTGCCGCCATTAACACCACGACCTTCATCACAAACATATTTTGCACTTCTTGATGAGACATCTCTTGGTGCTAAGTTACCAAATGATGGATATCTACGCTCAAGATAGTAATCTCTTTCATCTTCAGGTATTTCGTTAGGAGGTCTATGATCACCTGCTTTTTTAGGAACCCAAATCCTGCCATCATTTCTTAAGCTTTCACTCATTAGCACTAATTTAGATTGACCTTCTCCATGAACAGGGAGACATGTTGGATGAATTTGAGTGTAACAAGGATTGGCAAATAAAGCCCCTCGTTTATGAGCACGCCAGATAGCAGTAACATTACATAACATTGCACTTGTAGATAAAAAATAAACGTTTGAATATCCACCGGTTGCGAGAATTACTGCCTGGGCAGCATAACTTTCTATTTCACCAGTAAGCAAGTTTCTTACAGTAATTCCTTTAGCTTTTCCATCAACTATTACAACATCAAGCATTTCACGACGGTGGAACATCTGGACATTTCCTAATTTAATTTGTCTGCTCAAAGAACTGTAGGCGCCAAGTAAAAGCTGCTGCCCTGTTTCACCTCGTGCATAAAAAGTTCTAGAGACTTGCGCACCACCAAAAGAACGATTTGCCAGAGTTCCGCCGTACTCTCTCGCAAAGGGAACTCCCTGAGCAACACATTGATCAATAATGTTATTACTAACTTCTGCAAGCCGGTATGTGTTTGCTTCCCGTGACCGGAAATCACCTCCCTTTATTGTATCATAAAATAATCTGAATACAGAGTCGCTGTCATTTTGATAGTTTTTTGCTGCGTTAATTCCACCCTGTGCACTGATTGAGTGAGCGCGTCTGCTTGAATCGTGATATGTAAACGCTTTTACTTTGTAACCCAATTCACCTAATGTAGCAGCAGCTGATGCACCTGCTAATCCTGTTCCAACCACAATAATATCGAACTTACGTTTGTTAGCCGGATTAACCAGCTTCATATTAAATTTATGATTTATCCATTTTTCAGAAATGTGGCCGGCAGGAATTTTTGAATCAAGCTTTATCATAAGTTACCTCCGTAGAAAAAGAAAAAGTAAATGGGCATAGAAGCAAATCCTAAAGCCATTATTATTGCGTACACTGTACCGATTTTTTTAACTAAAGAAAAATATTTTTTATGATTCCATCCAAATGTTTGAAAAGCACTTTGAAAGCCATGGTTAAGATGAAATCCTAAAAGTAATACGGCAATAACATAAAGTGCCACATACCACCATATCTTAAAGAACCCGGTTACAATAACAAAATATTGATGTGAATTAGCAAAACCCTCAGGGTCGTGAACATTGAAACGCCAGAAAAAAGTCGCAAGATGTATTACAAGAAAGATAAAAACTATTGATCCTGTAATGAATGATGTTCTAGAAGAAAATGAACTATTGTCACTTGAGGCGTTTATTTTATATTTACCGATAAACTTACCTCCTTGTGTATTCTTATTCTCTAACCATAATCGTAATCCATAATAAATGTGAAGTACGAACGCTGCAAGAAGTACCAGTTCAATTACACGAATAAGTGGTTTAACAACGTCCAGAGTATTTACATAACCGTTAAAAGTATCAGGACCAAAAAACAGAGTAATGTTTCCAATCAAGTGAATGATAAGAAAAATTATAAGGAAACTTCCTGTTATGGCCATTATAAGTTTTTTGCCGATAGAGGAATTAATAAACTTTATGAACCAGCCCATTATATAATGTCCTCCAGTAAATTAAATAGAATTAGTTTTTTTAGACTTTTCAGATGAGCAATTTTTTTTAACGAGAAGTTCACTGGACTGTAAATGCTGCAATTTAATCATGTTTCCTTCGTGAGAAACTTATCAATTTTAGTAGAAATGTCAAAATTAAAGTTTACCTATTTTTATTTTTTAGTCATTCTGAATTCATTTCTCCATAGGAGTTCTTTGGACAGAATATTTTTAAAAGACCCTGGAAGGAATTCAGGGTGACAGTCAAAATTTTTAACCAGTCATCACTTTTATTTGGAAAAATAAGCTTATCAAGCTTACATTTGAACTATTAAAATTTAGTTGAAAATAAACCAACATTTCTTAACAAATCATAAAAGTCATTATGAATAAATTCTCGCTATTTCTTTTTGCTGCACTTTTATCTATAAATCTTTTTTCACAGGATGATGAAGAAAAGAAAGACTCAACTCTTCCTGATATTCTCAGCGGATTAAAGTGGAGAAGCATAGGCCCGGCTTTCACATCAGGCAGGATCGCTGATTTTGCTGTTAATCCTTTCAATCATCATGAATATTATGTTGCAGTTGCAAGCGGTAATATCTGGAAAACAATAAATGCCGGAACAACCTTTGAACCAATATTTGATAAATATGGAGCTTATGCAATCGGATGCTTAGCTTTAGATCCCAACAATCCTTTTGTTGTCTGGACAGGAACCGGGGAAAATAATCATCAAAGAGCATTAGGTTATGGTGATGGTGTTTATAAAACAACGGATGGTGGAAAATCATGGAAGAATATGGGATTGAAAGAATCCCGGCAGATTGGTGAAATTGTAATTGATCCGAGAAATTCCAATATTCTTTTACTAACTCCAACTGCAAACA
>CAZECH010000436.1:0-2686 GCA_964510675.1 uncultured Ignavibacteriaceae bacterium | reverse complement strand
AAAGAATCAAATGCAATTAAAATTGAATCATAAGGAGGACAAGATGAATAAAACCATAATTCATATTCATATTGATCAAGTGAATCAGTAATTATGAAATAGCAATTATCAACCGGAATATGTTGTCCCAAAGAATCACGATAGAATAGGTAGGTATTAAAACCTGGTTCAATTGACAGACTGTCTCTTAAACTTGTACTAACTAAATTTCGACATACAATTTCAGGAGGAGTACATCCACCGCCAGCAATTAAAGTATCAACTGGTGGAAAGAAATATATTTGAGCTGATAATTCAATTGAGAATAAGAATATTGTAGTTAGTATAATAAATCTCATAGCCATTCCCCTTTATTAATTTTTACTTTAAATAAATCATTTTTTTTGTTGAAATGAGCATAGAACATTGCAGAAAATAAATACGACAAGATATTTTTCTTCATACAACCCCCTTCAATGTTTTAAAGGTTAATTAAAACTTAAAAAAATAGAGTTGAATAAGCAATGAGAATTTAGGGTAGGCTTCGCTGACGGAGAATTTCAAACAAGATTATTCCTGCTGAAACAGATACATTTAATGACTGGATTACCCCTTTCATCGGAATATTAATTAACAAATCGCAATTATTAACAGTCAATCTTCTTATTCCTTTTTCTTCGTTACCAAGAATTAATGCAGCAGGAATTTTATAATCTACTTCCGTATAAATTTTTGAACTTTCTGAAAGTGATGAACCGATGATCCAGAATCCCTCATCTTTTAATTGCTTTAATGTTTGTGCAAGATTTGTTACCGAACATAATTTAATATGCTCAGTTGCACCTGCAGAAGTTTTAACAACTGTTTCATTAATAGGCGAAGAGTTATATTTTGTAAAAATTATTCCGTCAACACCGCTGCATTCTGCAGTTCTTATTATTGCACCGGCATTGTGTGGATCCTGGATTGAATCTAAAACTACAAGAAGAGGATACTTATTTTTTTTTGATGATAAAATTATTTCTTCAATAGAATATAATTTCTGTTCTGATCTTTTGGCTGCAACTCCCTGTGCATTTGGATTTTTTGTTATCGCCTTGAATCTATCCAAAGGTATAAGATTACACTTGATTCCTTTTTTTTTTGCAGCAATCCGGATTGCCTCTACTATTCCACCATGCTGTCCATAAAGAATATAAACCTGCTCAAGTTTCTCACCTGAGTTTATTGCTTCAAGTACAGGTTTACGGCCAATGATTATTGACATATAAAGTCGAAATTAAAAAGTGTCATTAAGTTTTTTGACCTTTGACTTTTGACTTTGAGCTTGCTTCAAAGGGCGGTGGAATAAATTTTTTCAAATTCTTATTCTTTGCAAAGTAGATTAATCCAATGACTCCGACAACAGATAAAACAATTGAAATCAACTGAGCTTCCGAGAGCCCGAACATTATTCTCGGATTAAGCCTGATAAATTCTATTGAAAATCTCTCAATGCTTATAAAGATTAAATAAAACATAACTAATCTTCCATCAATCCAATCTTTCTTTCTCAGCTTCCAAAGAATGAAAAAAATAGTTGCACAAATTAAAAACTCATATACAGGAGTAGGATGAAGCGGTGTGTTATCAGGAACAATTCCATTCGGATAATTTTGTGCAATCTCTGATCCCTGGAACATTACTGAAGGAGGAACTGTTCCATTTTCATAATTTGTTCCCCAGGGAAGATCTGTTGGAATACCATAATCGCCATCACCTGCAAGATGGCAGCCAATTCTTCCTATCCCGTAAGCTAAAGCAAGTGCAGGTGCAGCGGCATCTGCAATAACAAGGAAAGGAATTTTTTTTCTTCGTGCATATATCCAGACAGAAAGAACTGCAATAATTAATCCTCCAAAAAAAGTAAGACCGCCGGGTGAAAAGGCCATCCCAACAGGATCATTTAAGAAAGCATCAAAGTTTTCAAAGAGATGGAAAAGTTTTGCACCGATTATTCCAAACACAATTGATAGAATTGTTATCTCAGTCGCAAAGTTCGGATTAAGTTTCTTCCTTTCAATTTCTTTTGTAAGAAGCCAGCTGGCAGTTATGAAAGCAATTCCAAGCATTAAGCCGTAACTGTAAACTGTAAAAGGACCTATCTTAAATAATTCTGGATACATTAAATCTCCTTGAATTGTTTAATTGCTAAACTGTCAAATTGATTTTATAAAACATTTAAGCAATTGAACAATTAAAATTATAAAAGGTATTTCAAATCAATAAATTCGAAATGGTTTCTAACTTATCTAACGGAACTATCTGCTGTTCTCCTGTTTCCATATTCTTCAGGTTCGCCGTTCCGTTTTTATATTCATCACCGCCTATGAACAAAACATATTTCGCTTTCAACCTGTTTGCTTCTCTCATTTGTGCTTTAAGACTGCGATTGAGATAATCATACTCAACAGCAATATTTTTTTTTCTGAAATATAAAGCAAGCTTAAAAACTTTCTGAGATAGTTCATCATTAAGTCTTGTAATAAACAAATCAATTTTTGCTTCGGGGATGAAGAGAGATTTTTCATTCTCGCAGGCAAGAAGAATTCTTTCTATGCCTGCAGCAAAACCAACTCCCGGAGTCGGCTGACCGCCAAACTGCTCAATAAGAAGATCATATCTTCCACCACCGCATAAAGCATTTTGTGAACCGACTTTTCCGCTT
>CAZECH010000435.1:0-2697 GCA_964510675.1 uncultured Ignavibacteriaceae bacterium | reverse complement strand
TCTCGCCCGACATGCTTCAGCCGGATTTCTTCCCCGATTGGGGTCCGTGGGTAAAGAACTTCAGTGAAAACATGCACGTCTGGCGCAAAGCCATTCCCATGGATTCCATCCGCGGCCTCACCGATGTTGCCTGGCGCACTGACCGCAAGACCCTGCTCGAGCTTTACACCATCTGGTTCGAGTCAGGCAACATGGACATTATCAAGGAACTCGATGAAGGTTTGTATGACCTGCTTGCAGATGTCATGCAGGAGGAATTGGAAGAAGGCTAATTTCCCCCAGACCTGACAGGCGTCGCCGTGGCGCCGTGGCGACATTTCCGTGAGAAGTTTATTGATAGTAGTCATTATCCTCGCGGTGACTTTAGAAGCGACAGCGCGCATAGAACCTGTCAGGTCTAATATTCTGGAGACAAATAATGACCGACTCAACTTTCACGCCCGTCGAACAAATCCTTGAGAAGAAATCGCATCCCGTCACGCGCGACGCGAAAGCCGCGCCGACGCATGACATGCATGAAATATTATTTGAACTCGAAGCAAAGGGTGAAATTATCGTTCAAAAAGTTCCGGAGCCGTACGTCGAATTTACAACAAAATATGGGCGCATCAAAAAGATCCCGATCGAACACACCTGGCATCACAAATCCTGCGGTCACTGCGGACATATCCCTGGCTATGCCTCGTCCATCCTCTGGCTTCACCGCCAATTCAATTTGGATTACCACGACCCCACAGACCAGACCTCCTGCACAGGCTGGAACTACTACGCCTCCGGCGCATCCAACGCGGTGGGACAAGCCGCGGTAATGGCGCGCAACTTCGCCGCTGCCTATGAGACAGGTTACTTCCCGATGATCCACTGTGGCACAAGTTTTGGACACTACAAGGAAATTCGCGAGCAGCTCGTGCATCACAAGGAATTGCGCGATGAAGTCCGCCGCATCCTTGGTAAGATGGGCAAACCGCTCGTGATCCCCGAAGAGATTGTCCATTACAGCGAATGGGTCTATGCCATGCGACACAGGTTCGCCGAGCGCCAACTTGTGGACATGAAACCCATCACCGCCACCGTTCACCCCGCCTGTCACTATTACAAGATCGTCGCCGAAGACGCAATCTACGATCCCGAAATCTATGGTGGACAGCGCACCGCGGTTGTCACCGCATTGCTGGAGACTCTTGGCATCAACGTCGAGGATTATTCTACCTGGTTCGATTGCTGCGGATTTGGCTTCCGACACGTTTTGGTTCAGCGCGACTTCACCCGTTCATTTGCAGTCCTTCGTAAAATTGAGGTGATGAAGAATGAAGTCAATCCCGATCTGACCGTGACTCACGACACAGGCTGCGTGACCACGCTCGACAAGAGTCAATTTGCGGCAAAAGCCCATGACCGCAAAGTTGGCATCCCTGTTTTATCCGACGCGCAGGTTGCCGCCCTGGCGATGGGTGCCCATCCTTTCCGCGTGGTGCAGTTCCACTGGCACTCCACGGACTGGCGTCCCTTCCTGGAGAAACTCGGAATCAACTGGCAGAAATACTGGGATGAATTCCAGGGTGACCTCGACGCCATCCGCGCCGGGACGAAATCTGGAATCACCTGGCAGGATGCGGATACGCCGATCAACCTCACGGCGTGAAATCGTCAGACCGCGAAGCACGCGAAGGTCGCTAAAGAAAACCAATTAAATCTTCGCGTTCTTGGCGCCCTTTGCGGTTCAAATCTTTTGGAGGAACACAATGACATCTGGCAAAGTGCTCATCATCGGTGGGGGACCAGCGGGACTGGAGGCCGCGCGCTGTGTGGCGGGACTGGGCGGGGAAGCCATTCTCATCGAAAAGCGCGAACGACTCGGCGGTACACCGGACCGCGAGAATTACGCCAAGCTCACGCATCACTGGCGGGACGCGTCTGAAGCGATGGCTGAACTGGCCGCGTCCGTCATGGATCACCCCAGCGTGGAAGTGAAGTACCAGGCCGAGGTGAACAGCCTGTCCGGGGACGAAGGCAACTTCGAGGTCCAGATCGAAGCGGGCGGCGCGGCCGAGTCCCTCAACGTGGGCGCGGTCATCGTCGCCACAGGCTTCCAGCATTTCGATCCAGGGCGAGCCACGCAATACTACAACTACTATTCCTTCCCCGATGTCATCACGCTGACCGATTTGGAAAAGATGTTGAAAGACCACAACGTTGTGCGCCCGTCGAATGGTGCAGCGCCGAAGAAGATCGCGTTTGTCCAATGCGTAGGTTCGCGCGACAGACAAATCGGCAACGAGTATTGTTCCAAAGTTTGTTGCGGCATCGCCAGCAAGCAAGCCATCGAAGTGCGCCAGCAATTGCCCGACTCAAAAGTGTTCATCTTCTACATTGACATGCGCATGTATGGTTATTGGGAAAATGAAATCTACTGGCCCGCGCAGGAAAAATATAAAGTCAATTATGTGAAGGGCGTTGTCAGTGAAGTGCTGCAAAAAGGCGACAAGCTTCTGATGCGCGGCGAAGATACAACCATGAGCCGCCCGATGGAAGTGACGATGGATATGGTCGTTTTGTCAGTTGGCATGGAACCCAGCGCAGGCACGCGCGCGATCTCGCAACTGCTCGGCGTCAAACAAAATCAATACGGCTTCATCGAAGCGGGCGGTGCGGGCGGTCTTGATCCTGTTGCCACATCACAGGATGGTATCTTCGTTG
>CAZECH010000434.1:0-2702 GCA_964510675.1 uncultured Ignavibacteriaceae bacterium | reverse complement strand
ATGGTATTAATAAAAGATTGCTTTGGCCAACAAGCCAGCCGGTTCTGCCCGGAATAAAATTTATTAGCGTATCATTTAAAATTGATAAAATCATTCCGTCAAAAGGTGAGGTGAATTTATCTTCACCTATAGTTGATGCATCAATGTTTTTTGCGATTGTATCTGCTTGTCCGTTATAAGTTCTTACAATCTGGAAAGAAGTTGTTTGATATATAGGATAATCCGCCGTAGAACTAAATTCTACTTTATACTGAGCTCCCCCTATTAACTCGTTGGGATTAATAACTTGAGGTATATAGACTCCGGTTCCAAGACCTGCTTTATCACCGACTTCTATCTCAGGAGGAATATATCCTGCAACAGGAGCGTTAGGTGTAACAACTGCACAATTTATATCTATAAATTCAATATTTCCCGCAACGTCCTGAGAAATAATCTTAGTGGTTTCGGATGGGATTAAACCCTGAGTACCTAAATTAGGATCTCCCTGGTCATAAGCTACAAGTGCATAATAGTAGGTCTGTCCATTTATTACATCATTATCTATATAAGAATGCTGCAAACCGGTATTATTACCTCTCCAGAAATGAGCACCATTTATCCCAATAGGATCGGGGCCCTTAATGCTATCGGCAAGATCATATTGTGCAATAGGTTTCCAGTATTTCGCATCTCCTTTAGAATCAGTAATGATTTTAATGTCATTAAATTCTGGTTCTTCGCTTCTATATATAAGATAGCCTTCAAAATCCATTTTATAACCTTGTGCAGGGTCATTATTCTGGTAACCTAAAAAAGGATCTCTTGACTCTTCAGAAACATCATCCCAGTATAAAAATACTTTTTGATCTCCGGCAACTGCCGTTAAAGTAGCCTTATAAGGAGGTTTTGCAAAGTTATAATTTGCATTATAAATCTGCTGAACAGTTTCTTTATTAAAAGTGAGATCTTCAAGATCGCCACCATATACTAATGCAACAGAAAATCTTTCTCTTCTGTTTTTATCCAGGGGAAAAGGTCCAGAACCGAAAAGTATCTGGATGTTCGAATTCTGAACTGTTGTATCGAAAGAATAATAATTCATTCGCTCCCAGATTACGTCATCGTTCTTAGGCCAAATAGCCGTTGGGCCCTTGTTGGCAAGTCTTTCTATAGCAAGGCTTGTAAGGCCTATTTGATCGGATTCATCTTTATCCGTTTTATCGAAATTGGGTTCGCCATCTGTTTTTAATCCATCTCCTTCTCCTTCATCAGGACCAAAGTATTGTCGGTCTAAAGGTCCAACCCCATCTCTTCCGACGTCATCGTTTAATGGCTCATTTTCATCTGCATCCCATATGCCGTTTCCATTTATATCAATAAATGAAAGCCAGTCGCCATCATTATCTAATCCATCATCTCTTCTTTCGTCAATCATAGGGTTACCATTTACATCTGTATCTTCATCGTCATTTATTCCATTTTCTCCATTGCCCGGACTTTCTAAAAATGCATATCCAAGGTAACCTGTTTTCCAATTAGTAGGCGGTACAATTCCATCTGTATCGTAAGCATAAACTAAATCAAGTTTAGTATCATATGATGCATTGTCATCTCCATTATCTGTCGAACCACCAACACCTGTATCACAATAAAATCCAAAAAAAGTAGAATCATAATCAAAGTCGGAAATATTAACTATATCATAGTGCCAGAAAATTATATCCTCAGCTAAAACATGAGACCACTGGAAACCCCTTATCTCAATTCTTAATCCCAATCCTCCTCTGCTTGAATCAGAAAGAATAGGATAATAATAATATGGCTGACGGGTAAATTCTTTGTCCTGTGAATCATCGAGGACAAAAAAAGTTTCGACATCTGCATTTTCAACGCCGCGCCCAAAGTACCCATACCAGAATCCGTTCCACTCAGTTGTTAAGTTTAATGCAGTGGGCCATTCAGTTGGCCACGTTTTTGGCTTAGTACTAACTGCAGGTTCTTCCGAACCGGAATATGCATAACCCGGAACAGGCTGTGTTACCCATTTTATATTTGGATTTAAAGGATCTTCATCAATTTCTTCACGGTAAGAAGCTTCGGAAGGGTGAATAACCTGTCCATTGCCCGGAGCTACTACTCGCGATACAACTAAAGGTGTGCATCCATCTATATAATTATGCTGCGTCCCTTTTGGCCATTCACCTGACGGTCCAGGATATCCTGTTGAAACCCAATGTCCGATTTGTCCATCATTAAAAAAGTAGGTTCGCACAAGGTTACCATCTAATGTTCCCTTTTTCCTGTATATAGGATCTCCGTGTTGATCGTCTCTGTATTTTTGTGTTTCCGGGGTTATTTGTGCATAGGTTATAAAGGCATTTGAAAAAAGAATTAATACCAGCAATATTTTTTTCCCTGCGAAAAGGGATTTCATTTTATTTAACATTCTTATCTCCATAAAAATTAAAATCCGAAACCAAAACCCAACCTGATTTCCCTGGGAGAAGAGTAATCGGTTGGATTTAATAAATACTCATCTAAAGTATTCACTCCATAAACTGTCCCTGTGAATTCTTCGGCAGTGAGATCTATACCTGCACGGCCGCTTGTTGCACTAACATTATTTTCATTCTTAATATCAAATAATTTATAGACTATTAAATAATCATTTATATCCAGATCCAATACTTCGAAAGTTTTGGCTGCTTTTAAATCCAAAT
>CAZECH010000433.1:0-2713 GCA_964510675.1 uncultured Ignavibacteriaceae bacterium | reverse complement strand
TATTCTTGAGCATACCGCGCACGTTCAGGTCCTCCATGCCAATCAACCCATAGCGGCGTACAAGTTTTGTGCTTAACTTCTGCAAGAAATCCCTGCGTTGATTGGCGACCTTTTCGTGCTGGCGTGCAAGCAGGATACGAGCCTTCTCACATCCAGCGGAGCCTTTCACTCTGCGAGAGAGCTGACGGTGCAACCGTTTCAGCTTCTTCTCCGCTTGTTGAAGATGACGCGGATTGTCTCTCTTCCATCCTTCCGATGTGGCCAGGAAGGATTTGACACCGAGATCAATCCCAATCTCTCCGCCTCTTGCTGGTTGTTCAACCATCTCAACTTCGCACTGGACGGACACAAAGTATTTCCCGGTCTTGGTTTTCGACACGGTGATATTCTTTGGTCTGCCTTCAAATGGACGATGGAACTTTGTTTTGACCCAGCCAATCTTTGGCAAATAGATGAAGTTTTCATCGAACTTGAAGCGTTGAGGATAACGGATGGATTGACCGTCTCTCTTACTCTTGAACCGTGGAAACCTGGCCCGCTTCTCAAAGAAGTTTTTGTAAGCCCGTTCCAAATCTTGAATTTTGGCTTGAAGCACCTGGCTGTCTGCTTCCTTCAACCATTCAGTCCCTACCTGATATTTCAAAACGGTTGCCCGACGCTTCAATTCGTAATAGCCAATCCCTGTGCCGGTTTCCTTGTAGACAGCCTTCCGCAACGCCAACGCCCAATTCCAGCTAAAGCGAGCGTGTCCGAATTGGATGGCGCCATGGCGCCACTCCTGTCCAGCAGTGGGGTAAAGGCGATCGCGGAAGGCTTTGCGGATGATCATTTGTCTGTTTGGATAAATGGAGTATATACCAGAACATTTGTTTCATCAAAGGACAACCTAAGGAGGTTGAAACTCGCGGCTACACACGGTGCAGGTGAACGAGTGAAGGGCTTACACCAGTGGCGCCATGGTGCCACTGGTGGGGTTTTACGCCCTAAAAACTAATTAGTGGGCGGGATGGGATGAGACCGTTTTTACGGAATCAGCCTTGAGCCAAAGAAATCGCTTGAAAACGCGCAGAGTCCTACCAGTCGGTTACTCATACCTTCTCGAGCAACTGCTGGGCCAGCTGATATGCTGTCGCCCGAAACACACGATTATCATCGCTCGAAACCAGGAGTTTCACACTCGGCTGATAGTGTGCGCCCGACGACACAGTCAGGTAGTGGACCAGTTGCTGTTCAATCGGGGGCGGAATCGTATCGAACCGAATGTACCCAAAGCGCTCATGTGGTGTCACGACGAGTATTTCAAGATTCGCGTAGCGTACCGTTCCCGAGACTCCTTGACACGAAAACTTCGTGCGGACCCCTGGAATGGTATTAAAAAGCTGCACTGCCGCTTGAATTTCGGGATCGATGATCGTACTGGAAGGTTGAAACGTGCTATCGGCAGCGAGGATCTGTTGATAAGTTGGCTGCGTGATAATCTCTTTCCAGTGCTGCTTGAAAAAGGCATAGGCTTGCTGAGGTCCCCTAAGCGTGCGGATCACCGCACTCTCCTGCCATAACAACGATGGGGCAATATTGCGCACGAACAGGGAATCGCGCTGGGACCAGTTGGTAGCGCCATCAAGGCATGCAGTGCGGTAGACCTCATTCTGCGCGAATTTTTTGCAGAAGTTGCGAATGTGTTGCCGATCGCAATCCTCGAAATAGAATGAGCGTACCCAGAGTGGTTCACTCCATTGCCCAGACTGATCCTGTTCGCTCCACTCGACATCACGTTGGTCTAGGCCGACCTCGGCGCCAGAGTCAAACGTGATGTGAAAGCGGTAGGGTGGGAAGAACAGTTTAGTTTCGATGCCGTACAGGGTCATGGCAGATTTGGACACAAGAAACAAGAGCCGATTTAGCGGCCTTTTTCATACCCGAGTGAACACAATATGTATTATGTTTGCAGCACCTTACGCAAAAACACTTATTTTAGCCCATTATCTTAGCTACTCCTCCGCGTGGTGGTAAAATCACATTACAGTTATTAATTGGAACTGTGTGTTATCTTGGCTGCCGTCCCTTTTATAGCGCGCCTGATGGAAGTCTTGGACCGCGAACGCGTTATGGTCGCTTCCGCTGTCGGTGTACGGGCTGTCACAACCAGGGAACGGCTCAAAATGGCCTACAACGCCGATGGAGAAAACCTGCACGAAGCCATCCACAATCAATCCGGTTACCGGGGAATCAGCGGACCAGCGACTTTATCTCATCGTTACGGAGTCTCCGTGCGTGGTATGGAAAGCATCATTCGTCTGGCTTGTATTATCCACCGCACCGATTATTAGCGGTGGGGCCGCACATTGGAGGGGTGAGGGATTGAGCACTTGAGTGTCAGTGAACTGACCCGCTATGTGAACGTAAAAACAAAACACCAAATGCCCATCTATAAATGCCCATCTATGCTCGACGTCTAAAACCGACTCCAATATCGGTCACCCACGTTGAACAAGCCCGTAAAATCAATGGACGCAGGCTACTTGAGAAAGCGCCATTGTCTACGGAGTCCGATAGTTTTTCGGAAACAACAACCACGAAAGACTGAAACAAGGAGAATTCTACCTGAAAACTACGGAAAACTCGCTTTACCTAGGGAGATCCCCAATGAACCTGAATTAAATAATCAAGAGAATTAAAAAAATGAACATAATTGTTTTTAACGCAGACGGTT
>CAZECH010000432.1:0-2713 GCA_964510675.1 uncultured Ignavibacteriaceae bacterium | reverse complement strand
TGTTCGTCTGAAACGAACCAATAGCAAGTGATCCAAACCAACACGATTGAACTGTTTTCGCGTGCGAGCCACATCCCAAACCACACCTACTCACGATCACTACCCTGGGCTCAATCCTCCTGTCCTTCTCCGAAGATCACACGGCCAGCTTCGACCGGTTTCCGCCTGAGCCGCGCAATCAGAACCGGAATGTAAGGCAGGAGGAGGGCCCCTGCGGCTGCCACCAAAAGCCCCAGCGACAGAGGACGAGTAAAGAACACGCTCGGGTTGCCCTGACTGATCGAGAGAGCTCGGCGAAATTGTGCTTCAGCCATCGGCAACAGGATCACGCCGAGGATGGTCGGCCCGACCGGGAATCCATACCGGCGCATGATAAAGCCTAAGACGCCGATCGCATACATGATCATAACATCCACGAAGCTGTTGGACAGACTGTAAACTCCCAGCGTGCCAAACACAAGAATCCCTGCATAGAGTACTGACCGTGGGATCGCCAGAATCTTGATCCAGATTCGGATCAGCGGCAGGTTCAACACAAGTAGCATCACATTCCCGATGTACAGACTGGCGATCAGCGCCCAGACCAACTCCGGAGATTTTTGGAACAACAGCGGCCCGGGCTGCAGATTATATATTTGGAATGCAACCAGCAGGATGGCGGCAGTGGCCGAAGTGGGAAGCCCCAGCGTAAGCAGTGGGACAAGCACGCCGGAAAACGCTGCGTTGTTCGCCGCCTCCGGTCCGGCCACCCCCTCGATTGCCCCATGCCCCCATTCTTCTTTATGCTTTGATAACCGCTTCTCGGTTGTATAACTCAAGAAGGTTGGAATTTCAGCGCCACCGGCCGGTAAGGCTCCGAATGGAAACCCAAGCAACGTGCCGCGCAGCCAGGCAGGCCATGAGCGCCGCCATTCGTCGCGGTTCATCCAGACGCTGGTGTTGACCGGCAGGATCTCTTCCTTGGTGTGGCGCATCTGGGATGCGACATACAGCGCCTCACCCACAGCAAAGAGACCCACCGCCACCACTACAACGTCAATGCCATCCAGCACTTCGGGCAAGCCAAAGGTCAGGCGCGGCTGGCCTGTCAGCACGTCGATGCCGATGAGACCAATGAACAGTCCAATGAACAGGCTGATCATACCCCGCAATAGCGACTTACCAACCAGCGCCGTGACACTCATGAAGGCCAGCACCGTCAATGAGAAGTAATCGGCAGGCTGGAACAGCAAGGCAAGCCTGGCAACCACTGGGGCCACAAATGTCAACAACAGGGTGGAGATGGTCCCGGCAACGAATGAGCCAACCGCAGCGGTGGCCAGGGCCGCTCCACCGCGCCCAGACTTTGCCATGGCAAAGCCTTCGAATGTGGTCGCCACCGAGGCAGATTCGCCGGGTGTGTTCAACAGGATGGAAGTAGTGGACCCACCGTACATGCCACCATAGTAGATGCCCGCGAACATGATCAGCGCGCCGGTCGGGTCGAAGTTGTAGGTGAGCGGCAACAGCAATGCCACGGTCAGCGCCGGACCGATGCCAGGCAAAACGCCAATGGCCGTTCCCAGCGTGACGCCGAGAGCCGCCAGTAACAGGTACTGGGGGGTCAGCGCGCTGGCAAAGCCGTGGAGCAGGTTGGTCAAGACCTCCATGTTGAGATCCTCATAAGATGCCTGTCAATAATCCCGCCGGGAGTCGCACCCCGAGAACGCGGGTAAAGATCAGATAGATGGCAAGCCCAAGCGCCAGGCCGATGATGATGTCGCGCCGCAATCGAGTGCTGCCCAGGATGCGTCCAGCAACTGGAAAGAACAGGGCGGTTGCCAGGGTATAGCCCAGCGGATGTAGCAGGGAGGCATATGCCACGAGCGCCAACAAAGCCAGAATGGTTGTAGCCCAGTCGGTGGTCGCTTCCTCGGTCGTAACCTCCGCCACAAGATCTCTGTCCAGCAAAACTGTCGTTCTCAGCAGGAACAAGAGACCAAGGACCAGGAATCCAACCCCAACAACTGTTGGGAAAATACGCGGCCCCACCACAATAAAGCCTGCCCCGGTTCCAATCTGTGGTACCTGGGTGAGAATGATCCCACCCAGGCTGATCACAGTCAGTGCAGCCAGGCGCAGACCAAACAGCGCACGGGCTGAGTATGCGGGTTTAGGGCTGTCTGGCGTCATTCAATCAGGCCAATGTCGCGAAGCACACCTTCGATGCGCGTGACTTCATCGTTGAGGAACGTCCCAAACTCATCGCCGACCTTGAAGAAATCGGTCCAACCATTCGTCTCCAGAGCTTGCTGCCACTCCGGGCTGTCGTGCATCTTTTGGATGACCGCCACGACCGCGTCGCGCTGTTCGGTCGTAAGGTCCGGAGATCCAAAGACAGCGCGCCAGTTCATCAGCGCGACATTCACGCCCGCCTCTTTGATGGTTGGCGCATCCAGGCCTTCCATCCGTTCCTCGCTGGAAACAGCCAGGATACGCATCGCGCCAGCTTCAACCTGATCTGTAAACTCTGAGACACCGGACACTCCGGCAGAGACTGCCCCCGAAAGGATGGCAGCCGTCGCCTCACCGCCGCCAGAATGGGCGATGTAATTGATCTGTGCCGGATCGACTCCCACTTCCTTCGCGATCAGACCGACCAGGATGTGGTCCGTACCTCCGGCAGATCCGCCGCCCCAGCTGATGGAGGTGGGATCGGCTTTGAAGTCATCGA
>CAZECH010000431.1:0-2714 GCA_964510675.1 uncultured Ignavibacteriaceae bacterium | reverse complement strand
ACCGTGTCTCAGTTCCAGTGTGGCTGATCATCCTCTCAGACCAGCTACCGATCGTTGCCTTGGTAAGCCGTTACCTTACCAACTAGCTAATCGGACGCAAGCCCATCTTCAGGTGCCTTATAGACTTTAACAACATCACCATGCGGTGCCGCTGCATCATCCAGTATTAGCTTCGATTTCTCGGAGTTATTCCAAACCTGAAGGTAGGTTGCTTACGTGTTACTCACCCGTGCGCCACTTTACTAAAAGTATTGCTACTTTATTCTCGTACGACTTGCATGTGTTAAGCACGCCGCCAGCGTTCGTCCTGAGCCAGGATCAAACTCTCCATTGTAGAGTTTAATTTTTTGTAATCTTGGCTATAGACGCTAAATTGAAACCATTTAACTGACAAGTTAAATGCACTCACTCTTTCAAAGAACATTTAATTAAAATCTCAAAAATCAAGAGTGTAAATTTACTTTCTCTTTCCACTATAGTCAAGAAAAGATAACTTAAAATCACACGAGATTTAAATAAAAAAATTTTTATTTAAGAACAATATTTTTCTAAAACAGATTAGTTAAAATATTGTAAATTTAATAAATGTCAAGTTTTATGAGGGTTTTTTTACTCATACCATCATCATTTTCCTAATTGCACAACAAGAATTATTACTGTAGCAATACTTCCAATTATGCTTAGGTAATTTGTTAATTTTGTGATGTGATAATCAAAGGATCTAATTGGATCTTTCGGGATATAAATAAAATCTCCAGGGTCAATATTATTAGGAAAATCTTCAGCAGAAATCCATTCCTTTGAATCCCCCTTTATTATCATTATCTCATCTTCATCCAGAGCAAGAGCACCTAATCCACCAGCTTCTTTAATGTAATACCTGAAATCTTTTCCCTCGGAATAACTGACTATACCTGGATTTCCAACCTGACCATAAACATATACTGAGTGAAGCTTAGGAGGAATAATTATTACATCTCCATCTCTAATTTTTATTTTTGATGTTTCGGAATTTTCATCCAAAGCTTGAGTAAAATCTATTGTCGCATCATTAATCATTTGCCTTATTTGCTCATCAATAAGGAAGAATGTTGTGTCTTCTTCAGTAAGAGTCGACATTCTGAGCATTGTGTTAGCCTCATACTGGAATAATAGTGGATTTGGCCAACCTCTGAAATATTCGTTTACATCTTCTAAGTTTAACCCGAATTCACTTTCAATTATAAAACGGATATTATTGCTTCCTCTTAATAATTTGCTTCGCTTTAATGATGCCTCCTCAGTAAATCCTCCCGCATTTTCCAAAACGGTTTTGAGAGTTGTATTATTCTTTGAAACAGGAACTATTCCAGGTCTATTTACTTCACCAAAAACAAGTACACTAAATTCTTTCTTCTGTGTTTCATCAGCAACTACAACAATTCTATCGCCTCTTTGAAGAGAAGTGGTACTTGAAACTGTAACTCTTATAACGTTCATTTCATTTCCATCATAACTTAAGCGATATATATCAACATCTTGCACATTTTCATAAGCTTTATTAATTCCTCTGGAAAGTTCCAAAGCATCCTGAAGATCATCGCTTTCACTATAATAAAATCTACCCGGTGAATTTACTGCACCTTCAATTGTAAAAAAGTTTCTTTCAATATCATATGAAGGAAATATAATCACATCATCATTTTTCATATACGGATTATTTACAAAGTCTCCATTAATCCGGAATTTCTGTAAATCCAAAGTTAAAATTTAACCAGTTGAACTTTTAAGAATTATTTCTCATAAAGAAAATTTATCTATTCTCTTTTTAAATTCTTCTAATACATAAGGACTAGTTGCGGTTGCTAATATTTTTTCTGCTGCCTCATTATAAATTCTTGTAACAAACTGATCTACTCTCTCTGTAACTAATGCAGGGAAAGTACCTGTAGTTATAAAATCACCACCTATAGTAACACTAATAGTTCCAGCTTGGAGAAAATTACTCAATCCTGATTTATCATCAATTTGGGCATTTGTAATTGCGATAAATAAAAAGGCAAAAAGATATATAATTTTTTTCATCATATTTGTTTATGAACCGTATTGTTTTTGATAATATTTTTGATAGTCCCCGGAAATAATTCTCCTCCACCAATTTTTATTTTCCAAATACCAATCAATTGTATCTTTAATGGCATGTTCAAAGGAGAATTCAGGCATCCAGCCAAGTTCATTTTTTATTTTGGATGCATCAATTGCATACCGTTTGTCGTGCCCAGGTCTATCTTTAACATATTGAATAAGATTTTTAGATTTATTAAGATGTTCAATTATTAATTCCACTATCCTGATGTTAGGCATTTCATTCTCTGCACCAACATTATAAATCTCACCGGTCTTACCTTGTTCAAAAACACTTTCTACTGCCCGGTTATGATCAATAACATATATCCAATCCCGCACATTCATTCCATCACCATAAACTGGAAGGTTCTTATCATTTAAACAATTAATAATCATTAACGGAATCAGCTTCTCCGGAAACTGATATAGTCCATAATTATTTGAGCATCTTGTAATAACAACCGGCAGCCCATAAGTATGATGAAATGCAAGCACCATCATATCTGCTGCAGCTTTACTGGATGAATAAGGGCTATTGGGTGATAATGATGTTGTTTCTGTAAAATATCCGTCGCTGCCAAGACTTCCATATACTTCGTCAGTCGATA
>CAZECH010000430.1:0-2715 GCA_964510675.1 uncultured Ignavibacteriaceae bacterium | reverse complement strand
CAGTATAATAAACCGCGAAGACCTATTAAATAGGCATTTTTTCTACAAATGGGTGGGAAAAGATCCCTTAGTGTTTAAGTGGAGTAGAGTCAAAAAAGAATATTATAAAAAAAAGGAGGAATTTTAGTTCTAATTTCCATTGCGAAATAACCTAATGTTCTAATATGTCCAGAATAAAAGAGGTAGTTCCTTTTTCATCCTTTTGCCCGATTGAACAATCCTAAATTACTTCATAACATAATAATCTTATAAATGTTTATAAAAAGGCGGTGGAGTGATGTGATTTCTGAGGGATACTATATCATTCTGGTACCATCGAATTTGAATTAAAAGAAATACGAAAGCAATAAGCGAATAATTATTACTTTCACAAAACTTCAAAAAGAACATGCTAAAATTCAAATTACTATGTCTTATGATTTTCTGCATTTTAGGGGCATTGGGTGCACAAGCTCAGCAAAGATATCCTACACTCATTCGAACATCACTCGAGGATGAAATTATAATTCTCTCTGTTGATAAACCTGTTTACTTTCCCGGCGACACAGTCAGGATAAAAGTCCAACGAAATGATAGTACAGCAACTCTGGCAACTCCGATTTTAATGATTGAAGGGACAACACTAAGTCCCATTGACCAGAAAATATACATCGCAACCATCCCTCAAGCTTGCACACCAGGTAAATATCGAGTTCGCCTCAGAGTCCAGGATACTCAAGGTCGGCGTTATATTTATGAGACTGATTGCACCGTAAATGTCGAAGAGCACCAGGTTATAGAGAAGATAAGCAAGTATGTACGCATTGAACCCGAGGCTGGCGGTGAGGATCAGAAATCTGCTGTAACACTCAACCATAGTCAAATACGAAACCTTCGGGTGATATTCCAGCGTGATAGTATAGGGTTGGGGATGGGTCCACAGTTTATCACAATAAGGACATCAGTGCAATTGCGTGACGGAACTGCAGGGCAAACTTTTGAACGGCGTGTCTTAACATTTCGAAATGACAATGATCCCAGCCGGGATCGTGCTATGTTAGTTCAATACCGAACGGCTTACGGTCCCTATGCAGCAATTCGGTCGGAGGAATTTGAACAAGTACAGATACATTTGGACTCCCTGCCTGATTGGGCTATTATAAAGATCAACATCGAACCTGATTACACTATAAAAATTGGAGGGTTCGATCAGTCGAACTCGTACACTCGATATTTCCACATAATAGGTCCGAAGATTGAAATTGGTCTTTCTATCGGCATACCGAAAGTTTTGTATGACACTCAAGCAAAAGATACCATAAACTACGGGAACTATAGTGCGATGTTACGATTTTACTATGTGGATGAAGTATCGGGACAACGCTTCCCGGTAAATTTTGGTATTGGAACGTACGGGGTTAACTCTCCAATCGATGTTAGTAATGCTGGACTTGGCGGATTTGCTTTGTCGATATTCTTTGATGCAGCTGAGGCGGCGAGGATAGTTGGAGTCGAGTTAAGTGAAACAATCACTGCGGGTCTGGAATTGGTTCCTTTCTTACCAATAAAAAAGAGGGCGCGGTTTTTAATTGCAGCCCAGGTGGGTATTGCACTTTAAGTTCAGTTCAAACATAGTCCCCAGTTGATTGTAGCTGATCTTGATCGCATTAGAAATTAAAACCGGACAGGGTGCACTTGCACAACCTACCTCCCCATTAAAGAAAACTAATTTTATTTTTTTTGGAATTTTGAAAATTAGCTAATGGCATTAGTTTCAAAGATTTTTATTGATATATAAAATTATTTATCTTAATTTACAATTAGTTGTTATTTCAGGGGATACGATTTCATATCAAAGACTACGATGGCATTGGGTGGGTGTCGAATAAAACCAAATAAATGCAAATAAGAAGGATATGGCTTCTTTTTTAAAAAGACTTTTTACTTATTAAACTTTTAGAAAGATGAGTAGAAAAAGTTATTACATCAGTGTTTTCATAAATTATCCGATAGATATTGAATATAAGCCATTATTTCACGCCGCTGTTTTCACTGTTATTCGATGTGACTTCACTGTACGTTGTGCTGAAGGCGAATTAGATTCAAGCGAAATTAGATTAAACAAAATATACCGAATGATAAGTGAATGTAAATATGGTATTCACGATCTTTCAAGAACAAATCTTGATAGAAAAACACAACTTCCCAGGTTTAATATGCCATTTGAACTTGGATTATTTTTAGCTGCTAAATATTTTGGTAATAAAAAACAAAAAAAAAGAACTGTTTGATTTTTGAAAATCAATCTCACTCATACGAGAAATATATTTCAGATATTAAAGGTCAGGATATTTCCTCGCATAATAATAAACCAAAAATACTTATTGGTAAAATTCGAGATTGGCTTGATACAAATTCAACAAATACTTATTTACCGGGAGTCTCAACTCTTTGGATTGAATATCAACAATTTAGAAAGTGGTTGCCCGGTAAATGTAATTCATTAAATTTGAAAATAAAAGAACTAACATATAATAACTATGCTTAATTGGTATATGAGTGGATTGAAATAAAAAATCCAAATGGTATCTTATTTTAAAACTTAAATTGAAGGAGATTGAAATATGGCGAAGTATAATAGAAATTCTGGTAAAGAATGGACTACGAAAGATGTGAGCAATTTACGTTCGTTGGCAAAACAGAATACTCCTACAAGAGTAATTGGACTTAAACTTG
>CAZECH010000429.1:0-2719 GCA_964510675.1 uncultured Ignavibacteriaceae bacterium | reverse complement strand
TCCTGCTCTTATTTATTGGTTGGACGCTACTGAACTCCTGTAAAAATACCCCTACAGCAAGTGCCGAAACAATCCAGCGATCAGCTGAAATGAATTATCAGAATTTTTGTGCAGGTTGTCACGGTCGCAACCTCGAAAAATTTGCTGCAAAATCGTGGATGGATGAAGAAAACAATGCTTCGGCAGTACAAAGCATCAAATTCGGAATAGAAGATATCGGGATGCCTGCATTTCAGAAAACTTTCAGTGATGATGAGATTGCAGCCCTGGCAGAATATGTTAAGAAGGGCATTCCTGCCGATAAAAGCCTGCTTAAACCTGCAGCTACCACAAGTAATATTGTTGAATCAGAAAACCAGCGCTTTATTGTCGATACGGTTGTAAGCGGACTGGAGGTTCCCTGGGGTCTTGCATTCCTGCCCAACGGCGATATGCTTATCTCGGAACGCAAAGGAACATTGCACCGTTATTCCAACGGCGAACTTTCTGAACCGATAGAGGGATTACCGCCTATTATGGCATTCGGCCAGGGAGGGCTTTTAGATCTGTGCCTGCATCCCGACTATGAAAAAAACGGATGGATCTATTTCTCTTACTCGGCATTGAATACAGAAAGCAAAAAGCGCATAGGTAATACGGCCATAATGCGTGCACGATTACAGGGAAACAAACTTGTTGATCAGCAGCTAATTTACAAAGGAGTTCCGGATACTGACAGAGGCCATCACTTCGGTTGTAAACTTGTATTTGACAACAAAGGACACTTGTTTTTCGCTAACGGAGAGCGGGGACAGCACTTTGACTTTCCTCAAAAGCTAGATAACAGCAACGGTAAGATGCATCGGCTTAATGATGATGGTTCCATTCCGGCGGACAATCCTTTTGTCAATACTCCGGGAGCCATAAAATCAATTTATAGTTACGGACACAGGAATCCGCAGGGCAATGCATTTCATCCGGTTACTGGAGAATTATGGGAAACTGAACATGGCCCTAGGGGCGGGGATGAGATTAACCTGATACTGCCTGGTTTGAATTATGGCTGGCCGGTTATATCGTATGGAATAAATTATGATGGTACCATCCTTACAGAACTTACAGAAAAAGAGGGGATGCAACAGCCTATATCTTACTGGACGCCTTCAATTGGACCCTGTGGAATGACATTCGTTACAGGGGACCGGTATAAAAACTGGACAAATAATATGCTGGTTGGTTCACTTAGTTTCTTATACCTTGAAAGAGTTGTTATTAATGGCCATTCGGTGATCCATCGTGAAAAGCTTCTTGAAGGTATTGGTCGTGTAAGAAATGTTGTAATGAGCCCCGACGGTTATATATATGTTTCCATAGAGACACCGGGGAAAATTTTGCGGTTAATGCCAATTGGCGAACAATGAGAATTCTGCTCCTGATAGTAGCCGGTTTATCATTCACATCAAATCTTTTTTCTCAGGAGGATTCAACCATTACTATCGAAGCAGTCAGTGTTGAAGCATACCATGTGAGCCGGCAGCTCAGGGGCATACCGGGCAGCCTGTCTGTTCTTACTGCCGGGAACCTGCAGGTGTCAGATGGCACCAGCCTTCAAGCCCTGAATACACTTCCCGGAGTAACCCTGCAAAGCGGCACTTATACCACGAACCGCATTATAATTCGGGGAATGGGCAGCCGGACGCCTTATAACACTAACCGGATCCGTACTTACCTGAATGATATACCTCTTACAACCTCCGACGGACTCTCATCTCCGGAAGAAATTGATATTACCGGACTGGGAAGACTTGAAATTATTAAAGGTCCTTCCTCCGCACTTTACGGGTCGGGACTTGGAGGTAACATCAATCTGTATACACCCTCTATAAATAAAAACCGTATAAAGGCAGGGCTGCAATACGGTAGTTTCAATACAATTAAACCTTCTGTGTCTGCCAGTTTCAGCAGGGGAAGGAATTCACTCTGGTCGTCGCTCAGTCACCTGCATTCCGACGGATATCGGCAAAACAGCAGGTACGATCGTACTTCCCTGTTATTAACAGCAACACATCTGCAGGATAAATGGAAGATGGATTTCCTCTTTTTGCTGATTGGCGTTAACAGCGGCATACCTTCTTCACTCGGAGTGTCTCTTTTTGAACAGGATCCCCAGGCAGCCGCTCCCAATTGGAAAGCAGTAAACGGTTATAAAAAATATACAAGGGGTGTGGCAGGAATAACACTAACCGGAAGGTTAACAGACCGCATCACCAATAAATTTTCGGTATTCGGAAGGGGTATTAACAGTTACGAACGCCGGCCTTTCAATAATCTTGATGACCATTCGCTCAGTGCCGGCATCAGGAACAAGTTGAACATTCATACCGCAAAAACTGATGTGGTGATTGGTATGGAATGGATTGCAGAGCAGTATTCATGGAAACTGGACACGAGTACATTAATAAACAACAACAGGGAGAAGCGCAGCCAGCTGAATGTATTTGGAATGGTTTACTATCAGCCGCTTCCCGGCCTGAATTTGTCTGTAGCAGGTGCTGTAAATTACATCCGTTACAGGCTGGATGATCATTTTCCGGATAATGGTAATCAATCCGGAAAAAGAACCTTTCCTCTGATATTTTCACCAAGGGTGGGAATCAATTATTCACCTGATAAGCGGTGGGCAATATATGCTTCGGCGGG
Source organism: uncultured Ignavibacteriaceae bacterium (assembly GCA_964510675.1). Lineage (GTDB taxonomy): Bacteria > Bacteroidota > Ignavibacteria > Ignavibacteriales > Ignavibacteriaceae > RBG-16-34-14. The sequence continues at coordinate 40 of CAZECH010000429.1, read as the reverse complement.
ACATGGATTCTCGTTGCCGTCACCGGAAGAAACCCTCCTG
>CAZECH010000428.1:0-2719 GCA_964510675.1 uncultured Ignavibacteriaceae bacterium | reverse complement strand
CGCGCGTTTTTTGCCGAGAGCGTCCCCATGACGCGGGCCGACTTCGCGAAGCGCGTGGACGAGGGCCGGAGCCGGTTCAACCTCATCGCGCAGGAGATTGCGCGCCTCGCCTCCGGCGTGCTGGCCGAGCGCGCGGCCATCGAAAAGAAGCTCGCCGCGTCCGCGAAAAGCTCGCCGGCGGCGGCAAACGACGTACGCGAGCAGCTCGGGCGCCTGCTCTCGCCGGGCTGGCTGGCGCGCACGCCGTGGCAGCGGCTGCAGCATTTTCCGCGCTACCTCAAGGCGGCGTCGGCACGCCTGGACAAGCTGCGCGCGGACCCCGCGCGCGACGCCCGCCTCGCGGCCGAGCTCGCGGCGGTGGAGCAGCCTTACCGGAGGGAGCTTGCTGCACGGGCGAAGCAGGGGGCGCCGGGCGCGGAGCTCGAGCAATTCGGGTGGCTGCTGGAAGAGCTTCGGGTGTCGCTGTTCGCGCAGGAGCTCAGGACGCCGCTGCCCGTTTCGTCCAAGCGCCTCGCCAAGCTGTGGCAGAGTCTGCGAAGATGAGGCGCGCATGAGCATCGCAGGCTCCCTCGCCTACGGATTGGCGAACCTTCTCCATCCCCGCATGCTGTGGCTGATGGTCTGGCCCATGCTCGTGTCCCTTGCCGTTTGGGGTGCCGTGGCGCTCGCCCTCTGGACGCGCACGGCGATCTGGCTGGCGGGCGTGCTGGGCCAATGGCTGGACACGGCGGCGGCACTCGTCAACATCGACCTCACGGGCGCCGCGCTGATCGCGGCCCACGTGCTGCTCTTCCTCCTGTTCGTTCCGCTGGTCTACCTCACAGCCCTGTTCATCCTCGGCATGTTCGGGATGCAGCAGATGGTCGAGCACGTGGCGGCGAAGTTTCCCGCGCTCGAGCGCCGACGCGGCGGCGGCCTGGCGGGGAGCGTGGGTAATGGCGTACTGGCGTTGCTCGGCATGGCCGGGATGTTCGTCCTGAGCATTCCCCTCTGGTTCATCCCGCCGCTGTGGCCGCTGATTCCGCTGATCATCTTCGCCTGGGGAAACCAGCGGCTCCTGCGCTACGACGCGCTCTCGGAGCACGCGGACGCGGGCGAGATGGCGCACCTATTCCGCGAGCGGCGCCCCAGCCTGTACCTCCTTGGCCTGCTTCTCGCGCTGGCCGCGTTCATACCCCTGCTGGGGTTCGCCGCGCCCGTGGTGTTCGGCCTGGCTTTCATCCGCTACCTGCTCGGCGCGCTCGAGGAGCTGCGGCAAGCCACGCCGCAGCCCGCGGCCGCGGTGCCGGAATGAAGTTCATCGCGCTCATCATCGGCGACGAGCTCCTGGTGGGAAAGCGCCAGGACAAGCACCTGGCCTTTCTCATCGGCGCGCTCGCGAAGCGCGGCCTGCGATTGTGGGCCGCCCACTACCTCGGCGACGACGCTGACCAGCTGACCGGGGCCCTTCGCAGGTCCTTTGCTTCCGGTGACGCGGTCTTCAGCTTCGGCGGGATCGGTGCGACGCCGGACGACCACACGCGCCAGTGCGCCGCCGCGGCGCTCGGCGTGAAGCTCGCGCTGCACCCCGACGCGGAGCGCGAGATCCGCGCTCGCTTCGGGGACGAGACGACGCCACAGCGCCTGCAGATGGGCGAGTTTCCCGAAGGGGCGGCGATGATTCCCAATCCAGTGAACAGGGTTCCCGGCTTTTCGGTGGGAGACCACCATTTCGTGCCCGGATTTCCCCAGATGGCGTGGCCCATGGTGGAGTGGGTCCTCGACTCGCGCTACAGGCCGCTGTTCGACCGAGACCGCTGGGCCGAGGCGTCGATCCTCGTCTACGAGACCGGTGAGAGCCAGCTTGTGCCGGCCATGCACGCCGTGGAGGCGCGCTATCCAAGAGTGAAGGTGTTCAGCCTTCCTTCCATGGGCCCGGGCGGCGTGCGCCTGCACGTGGAGCTTGGCGTGCGCGGTGACCCTGCCGAGGTCGGGCCCGCCATGGCGCTGCTGCGCTCGACGGTCGGGGAAGCAGGCTTTCCCCACAAGTAACGCAGGAAGCAGACGCAAAAAAGCCCGCTTATCGGCGGGCTTTTCTGGACTTCTGTTTCTTCGACTTCTTGCGCTGGATGCTTCGCCTGACGCGGGATCGGGCTTTCGGCGCCGCCTTGGCGGTCCGCCTGCCCGGTTTGGCGCTCAGGCCGCCTTTTTTCCCTTGGCGAGGCCTTTCGCGGTCTCGGTCGCGGCGTTGACGTTGGCTTCCGCGATCTCGGTCGCCTGCTTGGCTACCTTGTTGAAGTTGTCGTAGGCGGAGTTGGCTGCCGCGAGCATCGACTTCACCGCCGCCACGGCGACGTCAGAGCCGGCCGGGGCGTTCTTCGAGGCCTTGTCGAGCAGCGAAACGAAGTTCTCGTTCCATTCCGCGACGCGGCGCTCCGCCACCTTGGTGAGCTCGGCGTTGGCGCCGGTCGCCACTTCGTACAGGCTCTTCGAGTAGGCGATGGCCTTCTCGACCGCCGGCTGCGCAAGGGTGTTCTGCAGGCTGACGAATTCCTGCACGTCCTTGGCGCCGAGCAGCGCGCGCGTGTTCGAGAGCGAATCCTCGAAAGCCGTGCGCACGGCCTGGGCATTGAGGTTGGCCAGCTTCTCCAGGGCCGCGAACTGAGCGTTGGCGACGGAGAGGAAAGCCTCTACATTGGCCTTGTTGGCCGCTTGAATCTGTTCGGGGGTCACGTACATG
>CAZECH010000427.1:0-2725 GCA_964510675.1 uncultured Ignavibacteriaceae bacterium | reverse complement strand
TACATAGAATTGCACGAAAAGATAGATAAATTCTTCGATGAAGCCAGGATCGAGAGAAAATATTATATCCAGGCTATCGGGATGTCCCGGCCTACTTTCAATCGGAAGATTAAAAACAAGACAATGCTTCCTTGTGAGATGCGTGCGCTTGTGGATAAGATCAACCAGCTAAAAGCTTAACTATCGGGAAATAACAGGATGATTACAACTTAAAAGGCCATTAGTAATGAACGTAAATCCTTCAGCAATGAATACCACCCCAGACCTTTTTAGAATTGATAAAAATATAGCCCATAATATTGATTATATCTCCAAAAGCAGTAATGATAAGAATATTGTCAATAGCGACGGGAACCTGATTAAAAACCTCATTTATTATTTCTGCTATTCCTATCAAAATAACCTTTTTAACTTCGGGGCCTTCGATGTTTATGACTTTGCCTCAAAATTCGGTTATTCTCCCAAATACCTAAGCAAGCGCCACCCTGCCCCCGAGCAGTTTAAAAACAAGGCAGATAATGAGATTAATGCTTTGTATGAGAGGCAGGAGGATGATATTAACTATAAAATTTATGATTCTGTAATAGAAAATGCCTTGTTCATCTTGCATACCAAACCAATTGTTTTTATCCGTGGGGCCAAGACTGTCGATTATTCCAATAAAGAGATTACCTACTCAACGGACTCAAACAGCTATCTTGTCATTAACCAGCTCACAACGCAAAAGATCAGCCGACTGACCAAGGAACATGGGGGACATCGAAAGCTCCATGGCCATGCAGGAGATAAAAACATATACAGCTATACCCTGGACAAACTCTTTATCGAAAACCTTTCGCATTATTATCTAAAAGGTGCGCGGGAATCTCTGCTGCACCTTAGAAAATCATCCCTGGATGATCTGTACCTGTACCTGCTGAACCTTAAAAACAACCTTCAGGTTAAAGGTCAATACCAGACCACACTGAGCGAAACGATCAATTTTGAGCTTCTTTGCGATCTTGCTCATATTAAATCCATAAAAGAAAGCGGGGAGCCTTATGAGAATAAGTACAGAAAAAGAGACCTGATTAGAGCCCTTCGGGAAATACACAATAAATCCGAGCTGAAATTTGACCTTCAGTGGACCAAAAGACCAAATGACAAGTTTTATTTCATACCGATTTTTATCTTTGAAAAGCCACAAAAGATTGATCCTATTAAAGAAAGGGATGCAATATTTAAATCCCGACTGGGCCATGAGCTGATCGATTCATTCCGTGTACTTAATAAGGCAAGTTATTATTCCGACAAGCGTGATGAGCGTTTTATTGAGTGGCTCAGAGATACTAACCTTCATGTAAAGGAAAAGATACTGGCTTACGAAAATGCTAATTTCAGAACCTACGGCAAAATTTCTCCTTACATAGATAGCATGAAGGAAAACTTCATTAAAAAATGCGCAACCGTTACCTCTTTAAAAGAGCTGTAAGGATCCTTAATGTAACCCTTTTTTCGGGCGTTCCCCTTTACAGGGCGCTGCACTTTCGGCTTCGGAATCCATAAACCTTCAGATACCGGTTTATGGCGTTCTTCCCCTTCTTTTCGCTAACGCCGTGGGTTCACTACCATGTAATCACTCACCCTGGGGCCTTTACGGGTTATAGAATCAGTTGTTCAATGTTTCACTACCATGTAAATGCTCACCTTGCATCAATAAAAGTCAGATTGCATGAGGCTTACAGAAGATATACAAATATATCTGATTGTCAGTTAGCTCCTGTTTTCTGCATGGTTAAAGCTGCTTAAGCATACCAGGACAGAGAAAAATATGCTTTAATCTAGGTTCACTACCATGTAATCACTCACCTTGGGGGCTTTTCCGAGGGATTGAAGCAATTATTCTATGTTCACTACCATGTAATCGCTCACCTTAAAGGGTTAACATACAGTTAAACTGTTACTTATATATAATAATTTATTAAGATTATCAGGAGTACATTAATAATCTTTATCACTGAAATCATTGTCAAATAAGCCAGGCAGCTGTTATTTTTGGGTTCACTACCATGTAATCACTCACCTTGCATCAATAAAAGTCAGATTGCATGGGGCTTACAGAACATATGCAAATAAATATGAGTGTCACATGGCTCTTATTTTCCTCATGGTTATAGCTGTTTAAGCATTCCAGGACAAAGAAAAATAGCTTTAATCTGCGTTCACTACCATGTAATCACTCACCTTAAAGAGTAACAAGCAGAATCATTATGATATTTAGCATTGAAATTGAGAATTATTTGACCTAAATACTTTGTTCTATTTAGATGATCCAGGTGCCGGAATTTGTCTATGGAATATAAAATGCCTTGAATTTCTGGGTTCACTACCATGTAATCACTCACCTAGATAGGCTAACGTACTGATTAAATGTTACATTATTGTTATAATTTATAGGATTATCTGGGTACATTATTAATCTTTTTTTCTGAAGTCATTGTCAAATATACCAGGCAACTGTTATTTTTGGGTTCACTACCATGTAACTACTCACCTTGCATCAATAAAAGGCGGATTGCATGAGGCTTATAAAAGATGTGCAAATAAATGTGAGGGTCAGATGGCCCCTGTTTTCTGCATGGTTAAAGCTGTCTAAGCATACCAGGACAATGAAAAATAGCTTTAATCTGCGTTCACTACCATGTAATCACTCACCTTGGGGGCTTTTCCGAGGGATTGAAGCAAT
>CAZECH010000426.1:0-2733 GCA_964510675.1 uncultured Ignavibacteriaceae bacterium | reverse complement strand
TGCTACTTATAATCCGGAAATCAGTCTGGTTGAAGACGGAGTGAACGGGTTCCTGCATTTTACTTTAGATGATGCTTATTTTAAAAACACTTTAAAGGTAGTAGATACCGAACTCCTGGGCACGGCTAAGATACCCCGTGCTGTTTTTGAAAATATTGACGGAACACCGTTACGCATCGAAACAGACTATTGGGGCAATAAACGGTCAGCCGGAAACATTCATGCAGGACCTTTTGCTGAAATTAAAAAAGGTAAAATTGAACTAAAAGTCTGGTAATATTATTAATTAGCTAAACGTGATAGTAAACCTATGAAAACAACGAGTCCGCGATTAGTATTTTTAACAGTCCTGGGCGGTATCCTGATAACATTAGCGGTATTGCCGGTGGCTTTATGGATCCATGCTTTTAATGCAGCTAACATTCAGCCCGAAAGAGTTGAAATATTTAATTCCTATTTTCCGGCATTCCTTACCGGACAAAATACAATTACAGTTATATCGCTTATATTTTGCGTTGCCGGAATAATCCTTTCCTTGTTAATGAACCAGTTAAAAAACAGGATACTCAGGATTTCCAGCATTTTATTCACAATAATAGGCTGTTTTACCTTCTTGTATTATTTGTTTACTTTAATGTAATTAATTAAATTAAATTCAACCATGAAAACCATTCTGCTCCTTCTCTTCATCTATATAATTACCTTATCTGCTGCAGGGCAGAATGTGAATCCGGAATACGATTCCGTACTAGCAAAATCACTTGGAGCCGATGACCTTGGTATGAAAATGTATGTTTTGGTTATTCTTCAAACCGGTGCAGCTGATATCCGGGACACTGCAATACGTGCACAGCTTTTCAGGGGGCATTTCGCAAATATAACACGGCTTTCGGAACAGGGGAAAATGATTACTGCGGGTCCATTGGATAATAATGATCTGAATTTCCGCGGCATTTTCGTGCTCGATGTGACCGATATTGAGGAAGCCAGGCAATTGATGAAAGGTGATCCAACTATTGAGCAAAAGATTTTCGAACCCTTGTATTTTCTGTGGTACGGTTCTGCGGCTTTCCCGGAGATCTCCAAAATACACAGGAGGATACAGAAAATGGCTTTACCATAAAGTAGTTTCAAACACGAATAATTCATAATTCTCATTAATATTTTCATCACATGAAGAAGTCTGTATCAACTGTTTTATTCTGTTTGTTGTCTTTATATGCTGTTCGTGCCGCTTCTTATAGTATCCTGGATTATGGTGCCGTAATTAATCAAAAATCCACTATTGCCATTCAGAAAGCAATCGATGCTTGTTTTGAAGCCGGAGGAGGAATTGTAATCGTTCCTGCCGGCCGGTTTATATTGGGGACGGTTGAATTGAAAAGCCATGTGCATCTGTATCTTGAACCCGGTTCTGTTCTCGAAGCCAGTCTTGACCTGAACGATTATCGGTCAACATTTCGTCGCCATGGACTAATCTTTTCCGAAGATGCTGAAGATATCGGTATTGCCGGACCCGGCATTATTGATGCACGGGGTACTCAATTCTACGATACCACACAGAATCATGTGTATCCGGAGTTTGACAAAAACCTTGTACGTCAGAAACAGGATTACATGCCCGAAGGCAGTTTCTTTACCGACGGTCCGTATAAACGGCTTCGCATGCCGGGCATGACCATTGCTTTTTACCATTGCAGCCGTGTAAAACTGAAAGATTTCGATCTCAGGGATACGCCGATATGGGCAATTCGGTTAGCTTATTGCGAAGACGCCGAAATAGACGGTATTACCATTAGAAATAACCTTATGGTACCTAACAGCGATGGTATTCATATGACGGCATCGCGAAATGTGCGAATCTCGGATTGTAATTTAAGTTGCGGAGATGATGCCATTATTGTCACGGGTTTTTGCCTTGATGAGGAAACCCCTGGATATGCTCATGGCATGGCGGACCAGGCTGCCCATCGGTTCGGGAACAAGAGCATTTATTCCGAGCATATTCAGGTAACCAACTGCACCCTGCAATCGCGTTCAGCTGGCATAAGGGTGGGATACGGACAGCATCCGATCAGACGATGCGTATTTACAAATATCCAGATATACGGCTCAAACAGGGGTATTGGGATCTTTGCACACGATGCTTCGGATATAGAAGAGCTGATATTTTCAGACATTACTATTGAAACCCGCCTGCATAACGGTCAATGGTGGGGACACGCAGAACCGGTGCATATATCGGCTGTATCAAGGTTTGAAGGCGAAAAGGCAGGAAGTGTAAAAAATATTCTTTTCAATAATATTATTGCCGAATCGGGCCAGGGGATAATTCTTTACGGCCTTGAGGAAAGCAGGATCCGGCAGGTAACCTTCAATAACGTGAGACTTAAAATGGTAAACGGGAAGGAAACCATGGGCTATGGAGGCAATTTTGATTTACGACCCGCTACGCCTGTTAACCTGCAACTCTTTGAGCATGACATACCCGGAATCTATGCTCAATGGGTTGACGGACTTTCACTAAATAATTTTGATCTTCAATGGGGTGAGGGGTTGCCGGCGTTTTTCACTAACGCCCTGGAATGCCTTCATGTGAAAGATCTTTATTTGCACAATTTTGTCGGTGACGGAAATCCTTCGGCTCAAATTAGTGCCCGGATGAAGCTGGAGGAAACTACAATGAGATCAAAACTACCCGAATAAATCAACCTTTTAATCCAACATGTCTTC
>CAZECH010000425.1:0-2740 GCA_964510675.1 uncultured Ignavibacteriaceae bacterium | reverse complement strand
CATGGAGGACATACCGTTCCGGCACCTTCCACGTCCAGATGGGAGTCAGCGGCGCGTAGGTCTCGATGGTGTAGTTCGAGGAATCAGGCATGTATGAGCCGACAATCTCCAACGTTTTGTCGTGATCGTCTGAGGCGAGGGTGCGATGCAGAGGAAAGAATTCTGCGAGGATGGATTTGAGGGAGGAATAAGGTTTCATAAAGTTTTTGCCACGGATTTCACGGATTATCGCTGATAAAACAATTTTGAACCACGGAGACACCGAGACACAGAGCTTTAATTTTTCTCAGTGTCTCCGTGACTCAGTGGTTAGTGATTTGGGTCTTTCTTAAGACATCAAGAAAAAATCCGTGTAAATCTGTGCTAATCCGTGGCTGAGAATTTTCAATCCTTTTTGATGTAATACAACAAATGCGGATCGCGCTTCATTTCGCGCGCTGTAAACTCATAGACTTCATTCGCCTTCATCAACTTGACGTCCGCTTCGCCGATTTTGCGGATCGTGATAATGCCAGCCTGCTCCATCAACGCGCCCATCGGGTCGACCATCGTCATCACACCTTTATCGATATCACGTACCAGCATCTCGAATGTATCGGTGTAGGTATTGCCATTCTCATCCGTCACTTCGCCCGTGAACTGTTTCAGGAAGCGATAATCCACGCCCTCCATCTGTTCGATGTGATGAAAGAACGTCATGCTATCGTTGTACGACAAGCCAATGACCATGATCTTCCCATCCAGGTCGCGCAGTTTGCCGAATACCGAATTACGTTCATAACTGCTCTTATAGCGCAGGCTTCCCAGCATCTCGGCGTGCTTCCCCAACACCGCGAATGAATAGAACGGATGAAACACCCGTTTCGCACGTGGGTCCATCCGGACGATCTCCGTCAACGCGCCCATCTTCGAGCGCGTCTTGCGCACATCCCAGGGCACGCCCTTGTTGAAGTCAAAATTGAAGGTCGGCATGATCAACGTTCCCTCCGCGCCGAGCACCTCCTCCAGCGCGCGGATGACCATCTGCGGCCCACCATCCACCTCGCCCAGCGATTTGTACGAACTATGGACGAGCAGCACATCACCATCCTCCACGCCCAACCCGCGAAAGCCTTCGACCAGTGTTTCAAATGTCAACATATTTTCCTCCAAACGCAATGCCCGTCATTGCGAGGAAGGCTTTAGCCTGACGAAGCAATCTCCCGCACGATAAAGAATTGCCAACGTTATCTGAGATTGCTTCGTCGCTCACTATCGTTCGCTCCTCGCAATGACGCGACTCGATCATATGCCTCAAGTAGTTTACCAAAATTCTTCTTCCAGTCCGCTTTCTGTTCCGCGGTCTTGCGCGCGGACTCGCCGATCTTCGTGAAGGACCTGCGATTTTTTATTGCGTGCGTAATTTTTTCAGCAAGATCATCCGCGTTCCCATCACGGAAGAGCCAGCCGTTAACGCCATCTTCGATCCATTCCTTATTGCCTGGAATATCCGAAACAATACAGGGAAGTCCGGTGGCCAGTGCCTCCATCAACGAAACGGAGGAGCCGTCCACGTGCGAGGGGGAAATATACATATCCGCCATGTGATACCAGCGCGGCAAATCTGCCTGTCTGATCTGCCCGCCAAAATGGACTCGATCCAGCACGCCGCCATTCATCAGAATTTGGCGAATCCTGGCGCCCTGCGAACCTCCACCTAAGAGGATCAGGTTCACATTCGGGTTATCCGCCGCGACCTTGACAAATGCTTTTGCCAACACATCCACGCCATAGATCGATTCCCAGGTACGACTGCAGAACAAAGTGAGGGGTGACGAGCGACGAGTGACGGGGGCCTTTTGATGAAAGTGTTCGAGGTCAATACCCCACGGAAAAACAACAATCCGATCAGGGTTCATTCCAAAGGCGATGGCCTTGTCGCGCGTGACATTTGCATCACTGATAAAGAACGCACTTCGCTTCAACGTGTAGCGCGTCACCCATTGCATCCATGCATTTTTATCGGCTTCATACATCAGATCATATCCCCACGACTTCGTGAGAATCGGGCGAAATCCGCTCAGCGCCGCGATAAAGGCGCAGGTTTGAATCGGACCCGCGTGGATCAGATCAGGCTTGATTTCTTTTATCAAACGTCGAAAGTCGAGCGCCAGGCGCGCAAGATCGCGCCAACGAAACTCGCGTTGTCCACCTGCCCACAAGACTTGCTGAATGCCCGAGGGGACAGGACGATCTTCTGTCTGGCGGTGGTTCGCTTCGAGCTTCAAATAGTAAATCTCAAGTTTCGTCTCGGATAAGGAAGACAAAAATCGATAATCATGAGGGGTGTAGTTTTTGCTGAAATAAAGGATTCGCATGAAATAATCAAACACAAAGGACACGAAGAGCACAAAGTTTTTAATTCAACACAAAGAATCCTTCGTGACCTTTGTGTCCTTCGTGGTTAAGAATCTTTATGCTCCCAAATCAGTCCATCTCAATTCCTGACCATATTTGAAATCATGGATTGCCTTCGTGCCAATCACATTTTCGATCCGGTCAGGTTTGATCGCGCCGACCGTCGCAGGACGTAATACGTCGATCATGTCGCGGGTGAAGACTTCTCCAGCCTGGATGTCGCGCGCCGCGCGCAGACAACGACGTTGCACAACAGCAGTATCAATTTCATTCTCCGCGATGAACTTATCCGAGGAGCCGAGGGCGCGTTCGAGCAGGCGCGTCTCTTCGACCATTCTCGCCC
>CAZECH010000424.1:0-2747 GCA_964510675.1 uncultured Ignavibacteriaceae bacterium | reverse complement strand
CCGTAGCACATCCGGCTCATCTACTTACAGCGCACCGTCACGTTCGGGCAGTTCTACCTATAGCAGTCCAAGCTCGTCTTCATCCAGATCCAGTTCTTCCTATAACAGATCGAGCAGCTCATCCTCGTCCTACAGCCGTCCCAGTTACTCAACAGGTTCTTCAGGCAGCAGCAGGTCGAGCAGTTCATACAGCTCAGGTGGCAGCAGGTCATCTAGTGGCAGTAGCTACTCCGGAGGTTCATCCTCATCAGGTTCTTCGGGCAGCCGCTCAAGTAGTTCCTCGGGCTCAAGTGGCAGGAGGTAATTTAGTCCGTTCATTTTCTAACAGTTGGTTATTTTATCCTTTAACAATTGTGAACTATGAAAAAGATATTTTCATTGGTAATAGCTGTTGCATGCTTTTCAACTATGCAGGCTCAATATGTGGGTGACGCTATAAAATATTCCCAGAATTTTCCTACACTCTCAGCACGCAGCTTATCAATGGGCGGTGCATTCAGTTCACTCGGCAGTGATTTCTCGTCGGCTTATGTAAATCCTGCCGGCCTGGGGCTCTACCGCAAATCAGAATTCGTTATCTCACCCGGACTTCAGCTTGCCAATACCAGCGCTGACTACCTGGGTGAAACCAATGATGATTTTAAATACCAGTTCAATTTCAGCAACCTGGGATATGTGGGAACTTATAACTCGAACAATTCAAAGGGACTGGTGAGCGCATCCTATGCTTTAGGTTACAACCGGCTGAATAATTTCAATAATTTCAGCTATATACGCGGGATTAATTCGCAGACGTCCCTGGTCGATAATTTTATGATGGATATAGACGGAACCGATCCGGAAATTCTGGATGCTTTTACCAACCGTCTTGCTTTTGACGCTTATATCATCGACACCATACCCGGTTCTGCTTTCGAATATGATACCCCTGTTCTCCTTCCGGTTGATCAGCGGAGAACAGTCGAAACTACAGGTGGTACAGGACAATGGTCATTTTCCGTGGCTCTTAATTTCAGTGATATATGGTACATTGGTATGGGCATGGGAATAAGTCAACTTCGTTATGAACAAACCATGGTTCACAGCGAATTTGACAATGCCAGCGCAGATACCGATTTCGACAACTTCCATTATACCGAGAATCTTGATGTGAATGGTAACGGCATCAATTTTAGTATGGGTACCATGGTAAGGCTATTCAAGATTATGCGACTAGGGGCCGCTGTTCACCTGCCCACTTATTACCGTATCGAAGAAGCTTATCTGAACAGCATGTACTCCGAATTCAAGTCCGGTTTCATCCCGACAGACGTTAACGGCGATATCTATGCAGAAGGCTCCTTCAAATATAAGCTGGTAACACCGCTGAGGTTTCAGGGAGGCGCAAGCATTCAGATCGGTACTATGGGAATCATTGCAGCCGACCTTGAATATATTGATTACGGCAGCATGCGCCTTCGCGAAAGGGATAATGTAACCGACTTTAGTGAAGATAACAGGGATATCCGCGATGTTTACCGTTCGGTGGTGAATTTGAAAGTTGGAGGTGAAGCCCGGTTTGACAATATGTTTGTAAGGCTCGGAGGCGGCATTTACCCGAGTCCCTTTTCATCATGGGAACTCAATAGTGATGCCGGTCACGGTGAACTTACCGCGGGATTGGGATACAGGAGCAGCGCCTTTTTCTTCGATCTCGGATTTTCAGCCTTGTTTCATAAAGAAAAATATCACCTGTACTCAGCTAATGAATATAACCCCGATCCGCTTGCCGAACCTGTATTTGTCAGCCATGTAGCTGATCTGAACCAGCAAAAATACAGATTTGTGGCTTCAATGGGATTCAGGTTTTAGTGACCGCACGAAGAAATTTAGATAGTTTTTAGTTAGTGAGTTTCCAGATTCAACAAACCGGCTCATACGAAAGTTTGAGCCGGTTTCTTTTAATCCCTGTTCTGACCTTTCTCCCGCTTTTTACTATTTTCAAGCAGATCCGGCCGCAGAAGTATTGTCCGCTCTTCCGATTGCTGGTGCCGCCATTCATCAATGTTTTTCTGGTGACCTGAAAGAAGTATTTCGGGGACCTTCCATCCTTTATATTCCGCCGGCCGGGTATAAACAGGCGGAGCAAGCAGGTTATCCTGGAAAGAATCGGTAAGCGCCGATGTTTCGTCTGAAATCCCGCCCGGAAGCAACCTGACAATACAATCGGTAATTATGGCCGCGGCCAGTTCACCACCCGACAGAACAAAATCGCCAACGGATATCTCGCTGGTTATCAGGTGATCTCTTACTCTTTGATCAACTCCTTTATAATGGCCACAAAGCAGGATGATGTGTTGCTTGGTTGCCAGGTAATTAGCTTTCTGCTGGTTAAATTGTTCACCATCAGGTGACAGGTAGATTATTTCATCGTAATTTCTTTCGCTCTTCAACGTTGAGATCAGGAGGTCAATGGGCTCTATGCACATCACCATTCCGGCGCCTCCTCCAAATGCATAATCATCTACCTGCTTCTGCTTGTTCTGCGAGTAATCCCTGATGTTATGAATATAAACTTCCACAATTCCTTTTTCTTTTGCCCGTTTAATAATTGAGTGATTCAGGGGACTTTTAATCAATTCGGGCAGAATAGTTAGTATATCTATACGCATGGAAATTTTATTAAGTTCATTATTATTACACCACTTGTCCCTATTCCCTATTCCCTATTCCCTTGTCCCTTGTCCCTCGTCCCTCGTCCCTCGTCC
>CAZECH010000423.1:0-2747 GCA_964510675.1 uncultured Ignavibacteriaceae bacterium | reverse complement strand
TCTTTATAAATTAATAATACCTTTTTTGAAAATAGCTCCATTATGTATGGAGCTATTTTATTTTTAAATAAAATATGTGTTCTCAAAAGGGATATAACATGTTAATAACAAATGTCTTTTAACTTAAATCTAACAAACATGTTTTGTTGAGTATTTATAAACAAAACCTTGTTAATAAAAATTTGGTGTAAAGCGTATAATTACAGTTGCAAAAATTTTTATAAACATATATACATTCTTATAATTACTATATATATTTTTAAAACATGATTTAAATAATTATATATGTGTTGTTATTTGTTTAATTACTTGAAATCATTCGACTAAAAGTTAGACAAGAACACTTTTTCATTGAGATTAGCAGGACATTTTAGTATTTTTGTATAATTCAAAAGGAGATTGTTAAATGGAGTTTAAGATAAACAGCAAAATGCTGGAAAAGCTTCTGGCTAAAATAATTCCGGCTGTCCCATCCAGAACCCCCATGCCAGTACTGGAAAATTTTCTTATTGAATTAAAAGATGGGTTGCTTACAGTTTCCGCTACAGATCTTGAAATTGCATTACGATCTTCCATTAACATTCCATCAGATGAAAACATAAAAATGGTTGTGCCTGCAAAATTGTTTTATGATGTTGTAAGAAATTTAGGAGACACGCAGCTAATATTCAAAACAGAACCAAATTCCAAACTTACTCTTTCTACTGAAACGGGTTTTTACAATTTAAGCTATTCAACTCCCGAAGACTTTCCAGATATTCCTGCAGTAACAAAGGAGAAAGAAATTGCTTTAAACGGAAACGATTTGAAAAAAGCTTTGGACCAGACATCTTTCGCTATGAGTCGAGAAGATATGCGTCCGGCTATGACAGGAACCTTGTTTGAATTTGCCGAAGATGGAATTCATTTTGTAACAACAGATGGACACCGTCTTGTAAAATTTGTAAACAGGAATCTGAAATTTAAAAAGGATGAACAATATATAATTCCGGAAAGAGCCATTTCTGTTCTGGCAAAATTGCTTGGCGAAACCGATGTAAAAATTTTTATAAGTAAAACTCACGTTGCATTTAATTTCGGAGACCTTGAATTTATATCAAGACTAATTGGAGAAAAATATCCCGCATATAATAGCGTAATTCCACTTGAAAACGATAAAATATTAAAGGTGAAAACCGGAGATTTGCTTGCCACTATAAAAAGAATGTTGTTGTTTTCAACATCCAACGCAAAACAGGTTAAATTTTCTATAAAGGAAAATATGCTGGAAGTTTCTGCGGAAGACATTGATCATGGTTCAAATGCAAAGGAAAGTGTTTATTGCGAATATAAAGGAGAACCGATGGATATAGGATTTAACACAACATATGTAAATGATATATTATCTCATGTTAATGATGAAGAAGCTATTTTCAAATTACATTCTCCGACAAAAGCTTGCATAATAGAGCCAGGCGAAGTAAGTGAAAACGAAGAACTTATGCTTTTATTGATGCCGGTGCGTTTGAATAATTAAAATGATCTTAAAATCCATTCAGTTAAAAAACTTCAGAATACATAAAAATATTTCATTAAACTTTTCAGAAAAATTGAATTACATAGTTGGAGGAAATGGGCAGGGAAAAACCTCAATACTGGAATCAATTTTTTATTTGTGCACAACAAAGAGTCATAATACAAAATCTGATAGCGAAGTTGTCATGTTTAATGAAGATGAATTCGAGATTAAAGGTATATTTATAGGAATGATTGAAAATATTACAAGAGTATACTATACTAACACCGAAAACCAGAAGTACTATTTTAAAGATGATAAGCAGATAAACAAAGCATCGGATGTTATTGGGAAATTCCCAATAGTCCTTCTTTCTCCGGAAGATCATTTTATAACCCAGGGATCTCCATCAGACCGAAGAAAGTTTGTTGACTCGGTTATATCACAGGCAAGCGATACATATCTGAGGAACCTTCTGGATTATAACAAAACGCTAAAACAAAGATCATCTCTGTTAAACCAGATTAAAGAATCAGGCAGAAGAAATCTTTCCGAGGAGCTTGATGCCTGGTCATCTGTCCTAATCAGCACAGGAACATATCTCATAAATCAGCGAAAAAAGTTTGTGATTGATTTTAATGAATATGTTTTAAAATCTTATGATGTGATAATGAGTTTTGATGAGAAACCGGAGATAAGCTATGCTTATTTAAATAATTATTCTGGTGACGATATAGAAGAAGAGTTTAAAAAGCAACTTGCAGCAAGAAGAGAAGAGGAAATTATAAGGGGAACTAACCTGGTTGGGCCACAAAGAGACGATTTGATTTTTAAAATTGACGGTCATGATCTTAAGACATATGGTTCCCAGGGACAGCACAAAACCTTCCAGGTTGTGTTAAGATTTGCAGAATTCTTTTACCTCAGAGGAATTACAGGAACAGAACCGATATTTCTTCTTGATGATGTTTTTGGCGAGCTTGATGCACAAAGAGCTGCAAGGATAAGCGAATATTTAACAGAAGTTGGACAGGCATTTATAACGGTTACAGATTTATCGGATTTTTCTTTTTTAAGAAAAAGTGAATCTGATAAGGTGATAAAACTATCAAAGGGCGAGGTTGTTTATGCATAACTTTGTAAGTATAAAAGAGGCCTTTAACACCTATCCGGAATTAGCAAAAACACGGGAGGCAGTAAAAGAAATTGAAGTAACGGAAAATTATTTATGACCGCTGCGGGGATATTCGAT
>CAZECH010000422.1:0-2754 GCA_964510675.1 uncultured Ignavibacteriaceae bacterium | reverse complement strand
AATTCATTATGCCATCATTTTGAGTTTGTTGAGCAATGAAGTTTAATGCACTTAAAATGAATGTTGGAACAACCATAAAAAATATCCTCCCAGATAATTAATTTTTAATGCTAAAATAGAGCAGATGTCTATAATTTTTCAAACAACACAGCGTTACAATAAAGATTTTGAAAAACAAAGTCAACCATATATTTTCTTGTTATTGTATTAGTTTAAAAATTATATCTTAAATCTGTGTGTAAGGTTAATAACATTTCCTGTAACACAATGAAAATGACTAAAAATACTGAAAACCAGTTCACCAATTTCTTCGGGCTTCATCCAGTTTTCGTAGTCAGCATCTTTCATCCATTCCCTGTTTGCAGGTGTATCGATTATATAAGGCGCTATTGCATTTACAGTAAGATTAATTTCTTTCCCTTCAAGAGCGAGAGTTTTTACCAGATGAATTAATGCAGCTTTTGCAGAGCCATAAGCTGCTTTCTTTTTTTCAGCAGAAATTCCTGTAAAAGCAGATGTAAAACAGATAGAACCACCAGCAGATTGTTTAACAAGCTTTGCAAAATGTTTTGCCATAAAGAAGCTGGATTTAAAATTCATATTAATCATCCTGCTGAATTCTTCAGCCTCAGTTTCCCATACATTATTTCCTCCCGCAAAACCTCCAACTGTACTGTAAAGGAATAGATATTTTTCTGTGGAGAAAGCGACTTTTGAAAAGGCATCAATCACGTTTTTTTCTTCGGCTAAATCTTCAATTAAAATTTTTTCAATATTATTGCCTGAAGGTAAGCTTTCAATGTTGAAATCAAAAAGAAATATCTTATCATAATCTTTTTTTATTAATGCACTTGTAACTCCCTTACCAAGAGCACCATTTGCACCGAATACTAATAATTCTTTTTTCATAATTATTTATTTTTTAAAACAAACTTTGTAATAACAGGATAATGATCACTATATCCACCAAGATACCTGTTTCCACCATAAGTCGGGAACGGAGTTCCTTCATATTTACCAGAGTGTGTAACCATTATAAAAGGTTTATAAACTTCAAAGGATTCACAAACATATTTAATGTTTTTATCACTCAATAATGAACCGGAAATGATAACCTGGTCGAGCATATTCCAATTATCCTGATATTTATAAGAACCAAGCCCATCATTAAAATCCTTATAAGCAAGATTAAATAATTCATTTGCCGGAAGTACTGAATCACCTTTGCTGCAGAGAAATGGACTTGCTTTAAGAGTATTTAGTAATGAAACATTATTCGGTTCATCATTAAAATCTCCAATTATAATAATTTTTGATTTATCATTTGCTATAAAATTCTTATCAACCGAATTTCTCAGTGTCTCAGCAGCTCTGATTCTATTTGGTTGTGATTCACTTTCTCCCCCCCTTCTGGATGGCCAGTGATTAACGTAAATATGAAGAGTGTCTTTTAATTTTGTAATAAGATTTACGTTTAATATTAACCTTGTTGGATATCCGTCATCAAGTTTGATTGTATCGCCTTTTACAGAAAGAAGAGAGAATAATTTTGAATTATAAATCAATCCGTTGTCAATTCCTCTTCCATCAGGAGATTCCAGATAAGCAACTTTATAATTTTTATCAGTAAAAAACTTTGTTGTAAGGCTATCCAGCAAATGCTGATGTTCAACTTCACAAACACCAAGAATGTCTGGCCCATTATCATTATTCATTGATCTAATAATGCGGGAGAGGTTATAAATTTTTTTATTTAATCTCTCCGGTGTCCATTCTTTTTCAGAGGATGGAAGAAATTCTTCATCTTCCTTCAAAGGATCATCGGCAATATCAAAAAGATTTTGAACATTCCAGAATGCAATTGATACTGTATCTGAAGTTTGAGAGAACAGGTTTGAATAAAAGCAAAGTATTAGAATTAAACAGAAGTTTTTCATTTTTGTTTTTCACTAAAAAAAATCATTTAAAATATCGTCCCGTGCTATAAAATAATAATTTGCAATAAAATGAATACAGGCAAAAGAATAATTAATGAAAATTTAATCATATAACTAAAAAAGTCAGGCATCTTAATATTATTTTCTTCTGCAACTGCTTTTACCATAAAGTTAGGACCATTTCCGATGTAAGTCATGCTTCCAAAAAATACTGCACCAATACAAATTGCTTTTAACAATTCTTCCGGAATACCTGCAACTATATTTCCTGAATTCATTCCTAATCCAAGTGCAAGGGAATGAAATGTTACTGCTGTTGGAGTATTATCCAGGAAGCTGCTTAACATACCAGTGTAATAGTAAAATTGAAAGGGTGATGAAATTCCGAAGGTCTTTGCATTCATTTCAAGATAAAGCAAGCAAGGAACCATTGTTATAAAAATTCCAAGGAAAAGATAGGCAACTTCTTTTATAGGCTCCCATGTGAAATTGTTTGATTCTTTTAATAGTTTAGGTGTAAGTAAAAAGGAAAGGTATGCTGCTAACAGGATTACAATTTCCCTTATAAATTTGAGGTAGTGGTTAGTTTTAATAAACGGAAGATATTGTTCGTTAAGCAAAGCAACAGCAAGAACAACCATCGCAAGAAAAATAAAATTTCTTTTCCCTTCCAATTTTAGTGGCCGGACATAAGTCTCATCTCTTTTCTTAACACTTATATCTTCTTTAGCATAATAATATTTATCTATAAAAAAGTAGATTACTAAAAGTATTCCGTTTACAATTAGCCATTCTGGAAATAATTGGAAGAACCACC
>CAZECH010000421.1:0-2767 GCA_964510675.1 uncultured Ignavibacteriaceae bacterium | reverse complement strand
GGAATTCCCATAGCACGGTAAATTATCCCGCTGTAAAAATCCACATTAGGGTACAATTTTCTTTCAATAAAAAATTCATCTTTAAGAGCAACTTCCTCAAGCTTCTTTGCAATTTCAAGAAGGGGATCTTGACTTATTCCGAGTTCATTCAGCACTTTATCTGCAGATGCTTTTAAAATCTCGGCCCGAGGATCAAAATTCTTATAAACACGATGTCCAAAACCCATAAGCTTAAACTTCGATTCCTTATCCTTTGCCATATCAATATATTTTTTATAATTCATTCCATCTTCATTAATCTTCTGAAGCATCTGGATTACCTTTTGATTAGCACCTCCATGTAAAGCACCTGACAATGCATTTATTCCTGCTGCAATCGATGCAAAAAGATTTGCTTCACTGCTACCTACAATTCTTACTGTAGCTGTACTACAGTTTTGTTCATGATCTGCATGAAGAATTAGTAAAAGATCAAGAGCTTCTTCAAGCACAGGTGAAACTTCATAGGGGGCTGACTGAACTGCAAACATCATATTCAGAATATCTGCACAATAACTAAGATTATTTTGCGGATAAATGTAAGCCTGCCCGATAGATTTTTTATAAGAGAATGCAACAATAGTCTTAAGTTTTGCAAGAAGTCTTATGATATTAAGATACCTGTCATCCTCGTATTCAGATTCAGGATAATAAGCAGATAAAGAATTAACCATTGAAGAAAGCACAGTCATCGGGTGAGCAGAGGGTGGGAAACCTTCAAAAAACTTCTTCATATCTTCATGAATAAGGCTATGGTGAGTTATATCGTGCTGAAACTTATCAAACTCGTTTTTATTTGGCAGGTGACCGAATATTAATAAATAACTTACTTCTATAAAGCTTGATTTTTCTGCAAGTTCTTCAATCGGGTAACCTCTGAATCTTAAAATTCCTTTTTCCCCATCAATAAAAGTAATTGAGCTTTGACAAGAACCTGTATTTGCATAACCATTGTCTAAAGTTATTGCTCCGGACTGACTTCTGAATTTTGTTATATCTAAACCAACTTCACCTTCAGTTCCAATTGAAACCGGAAGTTCAAATTCTTTTCCGTTAAAAACTAATTTTGCTTTATCCATTGGACTCCTCTACAATTTATGCGGTTATTTATTACAAGTTACAAAGGATAAATAAATGTATCAATCGGAGGTTTGAATATACATTTCCAAATATAAGTGAGTTTTATAAGATATAAGAATCACAAATATTAAATTACCACTCTCTCCTTATATTCTCCGAAAACTTTCCTCATTGTATTACATATTTCCCCCATGCTTGCATAAGCTTTGACTGCATCAATTATGTAAGGTATTAAATTATCATTACCTTTTGCTGCACTTTCCAAGCTGCGTAAGACTTTATCAACTTTGTGCTGATCTCTTTCTTTTCTTACTTTATTTAGAAATTTAATTTGTTCTTCCTGAACTTTTATATCAATTCTAAGAAGCTCAGGTTCTTCATCTTCATCAGACTGAAATTTATTTAATCCTACAATAATTCTTTTACCGCTTTCAAACTCTTTTTCAAAATTGTAAGAGGATTTCTGGATTTCAGCCTGAACATATCCGTTTTCTATTGCTTCAATCATTCCTCCAAGAGCATCTATTCTATTTATGTAATCTTTAGCTTCTTTTTCTATCTGGTCAGTCATTGCTTCAACATAATATGAGCCTGCGAGAGGATCTACTGTATTTGTAATACCGCTTTCATAAGCAACTATCTGCTGCGTGCGCAATGCAGTCCTTACAGATTGTTCTGTAGGAAGTGCCATCGCTTCATCTTTTGAATTTGTGTGAAGACTTTGTATCCCTCCAAGCACTGCTGCCAGAGTTTGTATTGTAACGCGAACGATATTATTATCAACCTGTTGTGCAGTTAATGTTGAACCTGCAGTTTGTGAATGAAATCTTAGCATCATCGAGCGGGGGTTTTTAGCTTTAAATCTCTCCTTCATTATTCTCGCCCATAGTCTTCTTGCTGCTCTGAACTTTGCTACTTCCTCAAGGAGATCATTATGCGAATTGAAAAAGAAAGATAATTGTCCTGCAAAATCATCAACATTCAATCCTGTTTTAATAGCAGCATCAACATAGGTAATACCGTTAGCCAGGGTAAAGCCAACTTCCTGCGCTGCTGTTGAACCAGCCTCTCTTATATGATAACCTGAAATTGAAATTGTATTCCATTTAGGGATTTCTTTTGCACAATATTCAAAAATATTTGTTATTAATCTCATCGAAGACTTTGGCGGGTAGATATAAGTGCCGCGTGCAATATATTCCTTTAAAATATCATTCTGAATTGTTCCGTTTATTTTATCTTTTGAAATCCCTTGTTTCTCTGCAACAGAAATGTACATTGCAAGAAGAACTGAAGCCGAAGCATTTATAGTCATTGATGTAGAGATTTTATCAAGCGGTATCTGGTCAAAAAGAATTTCCATATCTGCAAGAGTATCTATTGCAACACCGACTTTTCCAACTTCACCGGAAGCTAAAAGGTCATCGCTGTCATATCCAATTTGAGTAGGAAGGTCGAATGCAACTGAGAGACCTGAAGTACCTTGAGAAAGTAAATACTTATAACGCTTGTTAGATTCCTTTGCATTACCAAACCCTGCATACTGCCTCATTGTCCATAGTTTTCCCCTGTACATTGTTGGCTGAATTCCTCGTGTATAAGGATATTCACCGGGGAAGCCAATCTTTTCATTATATTTTATTTCATC
>CAZECH010000420.1:0-2788 GCA_964510675.1 uncultured Ignavibacteriaceae bacterium | reverse complement strand
AATTACAAGTGATGTTGTAATTGAAAAAATCTTATTGCCTGTTTGTATGTTAATCGCTTTGCAAGTTAAAAACAAACTCCAAAGTAATAAGAGTATTTCAAATATCAATAAAGTATAAGCAAGTGTTTCTTTTATATGGAATGGAGAAGGCGAAAAATAAAAGATATATTCGCCGAATAAAATCAACTCAATTGGAAATAAAAAAATGAAGCCGAATGTAAAAGGAAGAAAAGAAAAAGTAATTATTGCCAGGTTATCCGGGAATCTTGTTTTTATTTTCTTTCTTTCTAAAATCTTACCATATAACCATGAAATTATAAGAAATGACACAACTGTAAGAACAAGAGTGATTAAATAATTTGAGATGTAATTTGATAAATGAGAATTCTCTTTTAAGAAAAATATTCTCAGGAAAATTCCATTCAGCATCATCTTACCCGAAAGAAGACTTACAATAAGAATAAGAAAATTTTTATGTTCGGAATAAATAATTGATTGAAAAGCTTTTGAAGGGCTTTCAATTAAAAGGCTGACTGTTTTCCAGAGATCAATATTATAGATTCTTTCACGCAGATAGGATTTACAAGTACTGCAATTTAGTCCGTAAAAAGGATTTTCAGAACCACAATTTTTACAGACTACGATATTCTTCATAATATATAACCTGATTAAAAATTTATCCTCAAATTTATCATTGGAGTTTTATTAAGAAAATTTTCTTCAACATTAAAATCAAAAAGCTGCGCATCAACATAGGCATCAACTAGATTGAGAAAATATACAAGTCCCATATATATTGTAAATAGGTCACGCTGATCCCGATAAAAATCTCTGTAAAGTTTGTAATTCTCAGTCGGATTTTGAATATAGAGTATCTTACCCTTCTTGTATAAATCATCATTATAAATCCAACCATAAACAAGCAACCCGGCAATTCCCCAGATAATTGGAGCTTTGATGTAAGATTCATTATAAATTTGTCCGAGACCAGGAACAACTGCACTTTGCAATACAGCTAACCAAGGAGATTTTTGCATAATAAATGCAGTATCGGTTTCTTCTGTGAGAGTTGTATCTTGTTGTGAAAATAAAACTTCAACAAAAAAAAAGATCAGAAATAAACTCTTAACTGTAATTTTTATTAATGATTTCAAAAAGTTCAAAGAGTCTTTCCAATTCATCTGTTGAGTAAAATTCAATTACTATTTCGCCCGAGCCGTCCTGTTTTTGTTTGCACATAACTTTTGTCCCAAAAACTTTTTGAAGCTTGTCTTCTATATTTCTCATCTCGGTATTTGATGAAGTCCGGGTTGTAAATGACAGAGATCTCTTCTTTACTTCAGGCGAATCAATTATTTTTCTAACCAATTGTTCAACTTTTCTTACTGAAAGATTATTTTCCTTTATCTTTCTTAAAGCTTCAAGCTGCATTTCTGCACTTGGCAGATTTATTAAAGCTCTTGCATGACCGGAAGTTATTTCTTCTTTAATCAAGCTGTCCTGTAATTCCTGAGGAAGCTTTAGCAAACGGATTGTATTTGCTACTGTTGTCCTATCCTTTCCAACTTTATCAGCAATTTGTTCCTGTGTAAGATGACATTCATCCATCAGTCTTTTTTAGTCAATTCCAATGGCAATGGTGTTTAGCTTTTTTCTCTGAATATTTTCGATGAGTGCAAGAGCAAGCATTGCTTCATCAGTATCAACTTTAATGATGTAAGCCGGAATATCTTTCATCCCAATTGCACTGCAGGCTTTAAGTCTTCTTTCACCAGAAATCAGTTCATAAATATTTGGTCCTTTTCTTCTTACAGTGATTGGCTGAATAAGTCCATTTGATAGGATAGATTTTTTTAATTCTTCAAAAGCTTCGGGATCAAAATGATTTCTTGGTTGAAATGGATTTGGAGAAATATGTCCTACCGGGATTTTTGCAAGTACATCATTCTTTTCTCCATCATCTTTTTGAAGAGTTGAAAAATCAACAACAGGTTCTTCAGATTCTTTAAGTCTTTGTGGATTGATTAATGCATCTAATCCTCTGCCTAAACCTGTTTTCATTTTACTCATCTTTTAGTTTTGTTTTACTTTGATTTCATTTCTTTCAAGCAATTCGGAGGCAAGAGCCATATAATTTTTAGAACCAGTTGAAATTGCATCATAAAGAATTATCGGCTTTCCAAAACTTGGCGCTTCAGAAATTCTGACGTTCCTGTGAATAACTGTTTTAAAAACTTTATCTCCAAAATATTTTCTCACTTCTTCTGCAACCTGCTGCGATAATCTTAATCTTGAATCATACATTGTTAACAAAACGCCTTCAATAGCTAAATCCTTATTAAAATGCTGCTTTACAATATTGATTGTATTAAGCAGTTGTCCAAGTCCTTCAAGTGCAAAGTATTCACATTGAACAGGAATAAGAACAGAATCAGAAGCAGTAAGGGAATTTAGTGTTAATAGTCCAAGGGAAGGCGGACAATCAATAATTATAAAATCATATTTATCTTTTGCATTTATAAGAGCTTTTTTTAAAAGTGTTTCTCTGCTTGGAAAATCAACCATTTCAATTTCTGCACCAACAAGATTAATATTCGATGGAAGCAAATCCATAAAAGGCATAAACGTATTTATTATTACTTCTTCAATGTTGTTTGCTCCAATTAAAACTTCATACACAGATGGATTCTGGTTGCTCACTCCCAATCCGGAAGAAGAATTTGCCTGGGGATCGATATCAAGAAGTAATGTTTTTCTTTCTGCAGCAGCCAAAAGAGATGAAACATTA
>CAZECH010000419.1:0-2795 GCA_964510675.1 uncultured Ignavibacteriaceae bacterium | reverse complement strand
GTTCAGAACTTATATGACCCTATACAGAATTATAACGACTATCGCTGTGCTCAGTCTTTTGGCTTTGATTATTCTTTACTTTTCTAATTGATTGCAAAACAGATAATGATATGGCACAAATTTCCAATAACTATCTGATTCTTAAATTCAATAGTAATAGTAATTAGCATGAATAGACTGAAAATAATCGTTATAGTATTAATTCTGACTGCGTCCTGCTCACAGACAAAGAATGAAGCAGACAAACTAAGGTATCGCAACGAGGAGGAATTATTAAATCATTTGTTTTGGGAATTAATTCTTCCGATACAACCTTGCTTTCAAGCCGATACATCAATGGAGTATAACGAGTTGTACTGGTCCGATTTTTATACAAAACTGGAATCATCGCGACATAAAATATTTTTTCAATCCAGTTTGAGCGAACCAAAGATTTCTGACTTCAGGGGAATCGATTTACTCTATGATTTCAATCAATTATATACAAATCTCTTCAACGATACCACACTAAAACCCAGGAAATTTATCCCGAATCCAGAAAAAGTGGTTTTTAAAATAGACGTTATCACTGATTTTGGAATCGATAGTATTCAGCCTGATAGATTTGATTCTGGTAATGTACTTGGGTTATATGAAATTTCAAGAATCTCCTTCAATGAAGATTATTCTAAAGCAGGTTTTTTATTATCTGCAATTAGTAGTGAAGAATGTAATCAATTACTTCTATATTTTGCTGAAAAGCAAGCCAACGGTTGGATCATCAAGAATAGAATCAGGCTGAATTAAACTTACGCGTCCACATTTTTAAAAGAGTGAAATTTCAAATGGTGGCTATCCTGTGATGAGGAGGATTATGCACATTCAAATTTTGGTCATAACAGTCAATTTTGTGTTAATTCCTGGCACCAACCAAAAAGACACCCAAAATTGGTCTTGTAAGTGTCTGATTTTATAAAAAATCCGTCCTTCTTTGACCACTTCAGAAAGGTTTGAGAACACAAATTTAAACAATTCATCTTAATAAAGATATGTTTAAATTTCGTTGATACGAATTGATTTATTTCAGAAATTTGATATTTCAACATCCTAAAATGGAAGACTAGCTGGAAAAAGAGTTGTCAATCTAAAGTTTAACAATGAAATTTAAAACATTTAACAGAAGAGACTTTATCTCAAAGTCATCTCTCGGGCTTATGGGAGCGAGTGCGGGAGTAATAAGTTATGATGGTTCAACCTCTAATCGTGATTCCAGATCTGATCAGGACCGTGTCGGGATCAGGGACTATCGTATTTTAGGTCGCACCGGCTTCAAAGTTTCGGACATCGGATGCGGTCCCGTCATGATGACAAACGAAAATCTTTTAAAGGCAGTAATTGATTCAGGGGTAAATATTATTGATACAGCTGAATTTTACGGGAATGGTAATAATGAACTTCTGGTCGGAAAAGCAATTAAAGATTTTGACCGGAAATCGTTATTCATCAATACTAAACTGATGATTAACAAGGATGATGACGCTGAAAATATTAAAGAGCGTGTCCATAAGTGCCTTGAAAGACTTAACACCAGTTACCTTGATGGACTTATGCTTTGGAATCCTGTGTCGGTTGAAAATGTTAGGAATAAGGAATTTCATGATGCATTCAAACAACTAAAAGATGAAGGAAGAGTAAAATTCTGCGGGATCTCCTGCCACGGTTCTGAATATCCGGGTAATGCGGTGGACAATATGGAGAAAATAATTTGTGGAGCAGTTGAAGACGGAAGGTTTGATCATGTTCTTTTTGTATATAATTATGCTCAGCAGGAAATGGGTAATAATATTCTGAAAGCATGCGCTGTTAAAAATACAGGGGCGCTCCTGATGAAAACGGATCCTTTTGGCAAACGCTACCTTGATGTAATTGATAAAGTCAATGCCTTAAAGAAAGAGAACAAGCCTGTCGATGAAAATACCGCCAGGAGATATGAGACTATTCAGGAAAAGCAAAAAAGTGGGAAAGCATATCTTTCGGAAGATCAGTTTGGAGACAGTAATGCAAGAAGAGAAGCTGCAATTAACTTTGTCTTGAGCAATCGTGCCGTCAGTTCGGTTCTGATTTCATTCAGTAATTTTGATGAAATTGCAGATTATGTAAGCCTTTCAGGAGGAAAACTAACTCAGGAAAACCGGACTGTAATAGATGCTATGAAAGAGAAGTTAGGGCATTTATATTGCCGTCATGCCTGCGGAATCTGCGAAAAAAATTGTCCTTATCATGTGTCTGTCAATACAATAGCAAGATTTAACCATTATTTTATTTCTCAGAAAAGAGAGAAATATGCCATTCAGAAATACCTTGAATTGCATGGTCCTAAAACAGAGAGGTGCCTGAATTGTGAAGGATTTTGTGAATCCGCCTGCCCTTTTGGTGTCTCAGTCCGGACCCTGATGGCAATAGCGCATGAAAATTTAAATCTTAATATTGGTGCATAAGCCATAATCAATAAAATATAATGGAGGTAGAATTATGAATACACTTTTTCTCGTTTATCTGATTGCTGAAGTAATATTTGGCATTGGATTTCTCTTATTTCCAGGTTCTATGATGGATCCTATGGGCGTGACCCTTGATGAGACATCAACAACCTTTGCAAGGTTGTTTGGTTCGCTGATAATCAGTATTCCTGTTTTATTGTTTTTCGTTCGCAAATCGGCGAGCCCGGAGTTCAGAAGAGCTGTATTATATTGTGCTTTTATATATTTGTTATTGAGCACTATTATCCTTCTGATTACTCAATTAAGGGGGCTGAT
>CAZECH010000418.1:0-2798 GCA_964510675.1 uncultured Ignavibacteriaceae bacterium | reverse complement strand
GCCCTGTCGCGGCGGGCCGCGGAGCTCGATCCGCACAACACCTCGGCTCTGATGAACCTGGGCTTGACCGCGTTCTATGCGGGACGGCTGGACGAGGCTGTCGAGGCTTTTCAGGGGATGCACGACCTCAGTCCCGACCGGGGCAACGTCCATGCCCTGCTGGCCCAGGTCTACCTGGCGCAATCCCTTCCCGAGGCGGCCCGGGCGGCGCTGGAGGAAGAGAAGGACCCTTTCTTCAGGCTCCCCGTCGAGGCGATGATCCAGCATGCTCTCGGCCGCGAGAACGAGTCCTACGAGGCGCTGGGCCGGTTCATCGAGGCCTACAAACAGGGCAACGCTTATCAGATCGCCCAGATCCACGCTTATCGCGGCGAAGCGAACAAGGCCCTCGAGTGGCTGGAGATCGCCTTCAAGGACCGCGATGGCGGGCTTTACCTGACCATGGTCGATCCCTATTTCAGGTCCCTTCGTCCCGATCCGAGGTTCGCCGCGTTCCTGCGGAAGCTGGGCTTTCCGGCCGGGGATCCTTAAGGCCTCTCTCGCGCTGTCCGTTTCGCGGAGGCCCCCTTGTGCCGGACGACGAATATCCGGATAATACCGGCGAAAGCCAATGGCCGACGACCAGAGTTATGCCCGGGCCGGGACGGTCTCCCTCGATTTCGACGGGGTGCTGGCGACCCTTGTCCTCGGAAGGGCCTGGGAGAAGACGCGGGCTAAAAAGAAGAGCGTCCCGCTCGTCTCCCCGCTCGTCCACAGGCTCAAGTCGTTTGTCGCCTCCCTGACGGAATGGAGCCGCAAACCGCTGCCTCGATGCGAGGACGCCCTGAGGCAACTGCGGTCGTCGGAGAAAAAGCTCCTCGTCCTGACCTCGCGCACGGGCGAAGGGATCCCCGCGGCCGAGCGCTGGCTCCGTAAATACGGGTGGAACGATATCTTCGACCGCGTCATCTTCAACACGGCCGGGGAAGACGCCGACGAATTCAAAGCCAAGATGGTGCGGGCGGAGGCGATCGACGTCCACATCGACGACGACGCCGAGACGCTCGCCCATCTGGCGCGGCAGTTCCCCGAGAAGCGTTTCATTCAGCTGAACTATTACGGCCGGAAGAGCCCCGCCGCGGCGAACATCGTCGTCGTCCGTTCGTGGGACGAGATCCCCGGGGTCTTTCGTCAGAAAGAGAAGGCCAGGCCGGCGTAGGCCTTGTTCTCGAGCCCGCCGGCCCGGACGTCGGCGAGCCGCCCCGCGCGCCGGACGCTTTCGAGCTCGAGGAAAAGCTCGATCGGCGTTCCGGGCACCCGCCATCCGGCCCCGAAGAGGTACCGGGCTCTGGTGTCGCTGAGATGGGCGTTGTTGGTGACCTCGCCCTGGAATCTGTCCAAGCCGTCGGCCGAGCCCCAGGCCCCGAAGGCGGCCAGCCCGTTGAGCCGGAAGCCCTTCCAGTCCAGGCGCGCGCTCGCCGCGAGCGTCCCCCCGAAACCGTAGTAATAGCCGTAATAGAAGACGGTCGTTTTCAGGCCCGCGATGTCATGCGTCCTCGAGTAATCGTTGATGGCGTAGGAGTGGGTGAGGGCGAAATCGCCGTAGGCTTCGAGCACGGTCCAGAGCCTGAGGTCTCCTCGGAAGATCATCCAGTCGACGACCGGGCCGGCGACGTGGAGGACGGCCAGCTTGTCGGTGAAGTTCCGCGGCTCCTCGAGGCGGAGCAAGCCGAGATCGGTCTTGACCGGGACAGGCGTCGCGTCATATGACGCGATAGGGCGCTTCTTGAAGAACTCGAAAGACGAGCCGAGCCCCAGGGCCAAGCTGTATCCGCTGCGGCCGGCGTCGATCTTTTGGATGAATCGGCCCAGTGTGACCGCCTTGGTGGAGAATCGCGTTTCTTCCGCGTGTCCGCCCCGCGTGGCCTGATCCAAGGTGATCTCGCTGAAATAGGGGTCTCTGACGGCGCGCCGGACTTCGCCGGCGGCCCCGTGCTCGCGAAGCCCGAGCAGCCGGGCGTGGAACCCGAAATAGAGGTCCGTTCCGGTCTCTTGTCCGGCCGAGCGGAGCCGGCGCGCTCCCGCGAACAGGCTGACGTCGTGCCACCCCGGTTGGACGTAGGCGCCCCCGGCGGCTTCCTTGCGGTCGAGCCAATGGTTGAGCTTGACGACCGGGTTGAGGAAGCTCAGGGCGCCCGCGAAGAGGCCGGGCTGGTGGCAGAGGAAGTGCCCGATCTGATACCAGGGCTCCCCGGCCGCGAACCCGCCGAGTCCGGTCGTGATCTGATCATTGATGGCGATGACCTCCTTGGGTTCGCCGACGATCTCCCACCAGGTCGACGCCGCGACCGACATCAGCCACGAATAGGCCCACGAGAGGTCGTTGCCCCGTCCGAACTGATAGTAGACCGCGCCGGCCAGGGTGTGGGACCAATTGAGCGAGAACTGGTTCGAATCGAACCGCCAGCCCTCGAGCAGGAAGATGCGAGAGAACTGGTCACGGAGGTCGATCCGGAAGTCCCTGTCCTCGGGAAAAGCGCCGCTCGCCCAGTATTGGACCGTGCTCGCCGTGGTGAACGCCGCGAGCTCGATCCAGGCCCGGGGCTTCTTTTCGACCGGGCGCGCCGGGGGCTCCCGTCGGACCGTCTCCTCCGCCAGGCGGAACGGGACCCGGAAAGCCGTATAGGGCGGCGCCGGGGCCTCGGCCGCCGCGACCGTGCTCGGGACAGCCGTGAGACAGATCAAGCTCAGTCCGAGACCGACCGCTCGCGTGATCGTGTCAGACAACGGGAGCTCACCTGCGCTCGCCGATAGCGTCC
>CAZECH010000417.1:0-2804 GCA_964510675.1 uncultured Ignavibacteriaceae bacterium | reverse complement strand
CTTTCAAACCAAGAACTTCTCCTTATTCTTTTCAGGGACTCGGAGAAAAAGGGCTTGAGGTTATGCGAAGTGCGGCCGATAAGTTTGGCTTGCTTATTATAACCGAAGTTATGGAAAGCAGCCAGATAGATCTTATTGAAAAATATACGGATATATTTCAAGTGGGTGCAAGGAATATGCAGAATTTTTCTCTACTAAGAGATCTTGGCAAGATTACAAAACCAATAATGCTTAAGAGGGGACTTTCTGCAACAATTGAAGACTGGCTTATGTCTGCTGAATATATTTTATCAAACGGTAACCATAGTGTGATGCTGTGTGAAAGGGGAATAAGGACTTTTGAAACTTACACACGAAATACTTTTGATATTTCTGCAATTCCGGTTGTGCATAAGAAAAGTCATTTGCCTGTTATTGCTGATCCATCTCATGCAACAGGTTTAAGAGATAAAGTAATCCCAATGGCAAGAGCTGCTGTTGCCGCAGGCGCAGATGGGATAATGGTGGAAGTTCATCATGATCCCGAGAATGCTTTGTCAGATGGTCCGCAGGCGCTTCTGCCGGAACAGTTTTCCAATTTAATGAAACAAATATCAGCTATTGCAGAAGTGATTGGAAGAAAGATTGTCTGATGAGATTATTTATTCAGATAAGATTGGATTAAATTCCTGTTCAATAATGATTAAGAAATATTTTTGTCCGGTGATGGAAGTGTAAAATAAAAAGTGCTTCCAAGATTTTCCCGGCTCTCAACCCAAATTTTTCCCCCATGCTTTTCAACAAATTCTTTGCAAAGTAATAATCCTAAACCTGTACTCTTTTCTCCATCGGTTCCTTTTCTGCCGACTTTTTCTTCAATCTTAAAAAGTTTTTTACAAAAATCATCAGTCATTCCAATACCATTATCTGTTACAGAAAATTCAATCATTTTATTTTCTGTTTCTTTAGAGAGTAAATGTATTTTTCCACTTTGCCTGGTAAACTTAACCGCATTTGATAAAAGATTTCGTAAAATAGAATTAAGCATTGCCTCATCAGCATAGACAGTTTGATTTTCAGGAATTTCAATAATTATATCAATCCCTTTTTGCTCACCTCTTTTAATTATCAGATCGATATTCTGAGAAACTATTTCTGATAAAACTATTTCTATTGGATTAAAACTTTCAACACCTTGCTGCATTTGGGCCCAATCCAACAAATTCAACAAAAGTTTGTAAAGATTATTTGCCGAGCTGTTCATCCCTTTAGTCAAATTAGATAATTCAGTTAGTGAGAAACGTGTAATATCTTCAGCCATTACTTCGGTTAACCCCATAAAACCTTGGAATGGGCTCCTTAAATCGTGAGCAATGATGGAGAAAAATTTATCTTTGGTAGCGTTTAGTTCCTGGAGTTCTTTGTTTTGCTGTTGAATAATTAATTCCGTTTTTTTGCGTTCAGTGATTTCACGTTGGGAGTATAAAATACTTTCCGGATTGCCTTTAGAATCAAACAAAACGGTAGAATTCACATCGGCATAAAACCGGCTGTTATCTCTTTTAATACAAAGATATTCTGTAAGCTTTTGATCGTTTTCACCAGCAAGCAATTTGCGGATATTATCAATCAACATTTTATGATTAGAAGGATCAATAAAATTCAGAGCAGGTTTTCCAATCATTTCATCTTTTTCTTCAATAGAATAACCAAACATTTTTGCCAATTTATCGGATATAAACTGCATCTTTCCATCTAACGATATCATTCCTACACCATCAGGTGAAGCTGTTATAATGGCTTCCCATTTTTGATTACTTTGCTGCAGCGCCTCTTCTACTTGTTTGTGCTCTGAAATCTCTCTTGCGAGTTCTTCATTTGTCCGTTGCAGTTTATCATTTGCATCGGAAAGCTGATTCGTCCGTTCAGCAATCAACTCTTCTAGGAGCTGATTTCGGCTTGCCAGTTCCTTCATAGGATAGACTTCACCGTCACGAACAAGGTAGTAAGGAATGGAAATGCTGCTATGTGTGATTTTCCAGCCTGTTGATTCCTTACGGAAAATCAGTACAAGACGGGCTGTCTCCCGCGACAGGATATGATCTTCGATTGGCAAATGAATAGTGAAGAAACCAGTCGTAACGGCAATTGTATCAGACAGTAACTGGATAGCGAGATCCTTAAGTTCGATACGAAGGGGATCTTTTACCTGCGCGAAGTCCTGACGTGTAATTGCTACCCATTCTGATTTGTCTTTGACCAGGAAATCTCCGCCTCCGGTGAAGCCGGAAAAGTTCTCGCTGAAATGTGTAGTAAGCTGATCATCGCGTGTTGAATACATCCGCAAATAGTCGTCAAACAGTTGACGGATGTTCTGCTCGTCATTCGGTGTAATCGTGTTACCGGTAGAATCAGAGAGTGTTCGTAACTTCATCCCGGAACGTTCAAGCTCCATTTTCACCTGCTTATACTCTTCGATGTTTTTTTCATACATAGCTTTCAGAGCAGCATTCTCTTGTTTCAACGCATTCAATTCAATCGAAAGTTCATCTATATTTTTATTAATCTTTTTCATAACCTATTTGCTCAAGGAACTTATTTGTTCTGTTAGCGACATTTTCTCTAATATTGAAGTGATAAAACGGACAGTTAAGACTTTAAAAAACACCTAACCGACTTTATTATCGAAGGATAATGGGTAGAACTTTAATTTTTGATAAATTAAAACCGGGAGTATATTTTGTTGAGGATCTTTATAATTCTACTTATAAGCATTATATGTTTGATAATATGCGAGTACAGGAATTTGTGTTTAAAAAAGAAAA
>CAZECH010000416.1:0-2818 GCA_964510675.1 uncultured Ignavibacteriaceae bacterium | reverse complement strand
TCATTGAATAAAATAATTGTGATACGATCTGTTCTTAAAGAAGGGAAACTTTTAATTTGATTATAACTGTATTCGAATGATAAAGTACATCACCATTTATTCTTACTTCTTCCTGCTCGGCAAATAAAAAAATTAGTACTTAAAAAAAGAAAAGGTAAAAGATTTGTATATAAAAAATCTCTTTCTCAAATAGCTCATTGTTTTTCCTTAATTGATTGCAATATTGATTTGTTATAATACTAAAAGATAGGGGAGTAATAACAAGTCGTTTCTTTTAAAATAAAAAGAGGCTGCATTTAGCAGCCCAAATAAAATGGCAAAAAGTTTTACTCTATTCCTATACTGAAATAGGACAGAGACATTTATTACTACTGTATTGTATAGTTCACGGTTACATCGAATGCCTGCCCGCCTTGAGCAAGTGTGCCTTGGAAACGAAATGACCATTGTTGGCCCACTTGCGCCTGTTGTGGAACCTGGTAAAATGCTATCATCTCGTTAGCGTTAAATATTTGGTTAGGGTTTGGATTGTTGACAGTTTCATTGATTCCTAATTGTGCTTGTGTTGCAACAGCGCTATTAAGTTTTATCTGAACATTGGGACTAAATCCAAACCAATTATTACCTTCGAAGGTTCCTATGTCAACCGTAATGGTAACATTACCCGTACCCGTACCTCCGCCACCTCCAAATGGATCTGTGCCGGTTCCACCCTCATTATCACAGCCGTTAACCAAAACAAATAATAAAGAGAGAAAAACAACCAATATTTTTTTCATAAATCCTCCTTAATTATAATCTAAACTTTAAAGAAGCGCCAAGCTTTAGAGAAAAAACACTGTTACTGTTACCTGGAATATTGTAAGTATCAGTAATAGGAATATATGCCATAAAATCAGCACCCAGAAGCATATCCGGAGATAATTTAAAATTATATCCTGTTCCAACAGCAAGATCAAACCTAACCGATTTCGTTTCAATATTAATTGTTGTAACAACAGGATTTTGTCCTGTTGCCGACTGGGTCCTTTCTCCACTTGAATTAATTTTAATTCCCAACGAGGGTCCACCTACCATATAGAAACCACTGAACTCAGCTTTAAAAAGCGGATCTATTGTTACATAGGAAAGCGATAAAGAAGTTTCCTGAGTGGTATTATTTTGGGTTATCGAGTTAGAAAAGTTTTTCATATCAAACACGGTTAAGTTTACTAATATGCCAATATGTTCACTGAATGAAAGATCTACAGTTCCTCCAATTCCAATTCCTACTCCATTCCATGTCCCTGTTAAACCCTTTGCATTCCAAATATTAAGATTTCCGGTTAATCTTGGTCCTATAAAAACACTTTGAGCTACACTTATATTAGAAACAAAGAATAAAAGAAGAGAAAGAATAATAGTATGCAGAGATTTTTTCATATAGCACTCCGTTTAGTTATTATTTAATAAAAATTTGATTATTGATTTTCAAACCAAATCTCTCTTGTCTACAAATGCGTAAAAACCTTTTAAACAAGCTCATTTTAATGTTAGTGATTTTCCTCCTCTGAATTATTTCTTTTTTTGACCTGGAATAAATTAAGTGGAACTTTTATAACTATCAATAATTTATTGATTTACCCACAGCAAATATTAGCAACAAGCAATCGAACAAAAAATCAGCACAAAACATCTTTTAAAGATTCATAATTTGCACTAATTGTCTTATTCAGGTCATCTTTGGTATGTGCAGTCGATATAAAGAAAGCTTCATACTGAGCAGGTGGAAGATATATTCCTCGTTTCAGCATTTCATGAAAATATTTCCCGAAAATTTTCGTATCAGATTTAACAGCCGAATCAAAATCTGTTACTTTATCTTCAGTAAAGAAAAGGGTAAGCATTGAACCTACTCTGTTAATAGATAAATGCTTGTTTAACTTTTTTAAGTTCTCTTTAATTCCCTTTTCAAGGAAAGCAGATTTTTCTTCAAGCTGGTTATAAATCTCCGGGTGATCTTTAATGTAGCTTAATGCAGCATAACCGGCAGACATTGCTAAAGGATTTCCACTTAATGTTCCCGCCTGGTAAACAGGGCCGGCCGGAGCAATCATTTCCATAATTTCTTTCTTCCCGCCATATGCACCGACAGGAAGTCCACCGCCTATAATTTTTCCAAATGTACTTAAGTCTGCTTTAATTCCTAAAACTTCCTGAGCCCCTCCTTTTGCAACTCTGAATCCTGTCATCACCTCATCAATTATTAAGACTATTTTTTCTTCATTGCACAGAGTCCTTAATTCTTTAATAAATTTGTTATCAGCTTTTACAACACCCATATTACCAACAATGGCTTCAATTATAACTGCGGCAATTTTATTTTTATTTGCTTTAATAAGCTTCTTTACCGATTCTATATTGTTAAAATCTGCAATTAAAGTATCGGCGACATTTCCTTTAGTAACTCCCGGGCTTGTCGGAACTCCAAGCGTTAAAGCTCCTGATCCAGCTTTTATTAAAAAGAAATCTGCATGACCATGATAGCAGCCTTCAAACTTAATTATCCTTTCTTTGCCTGTGTATCCTCTTGCTGCGCGGACAGCACTCATTGTTGCTTCGGTACCGCTGTTTACCATTCTTACCATTTCTACAGAAGGAACAAATTCTGTAATAAGCTTTGCCATTTTTACTTCAAGTTCTGTTGGTGCACCGAAGCTGGTCCCGTTTTCAATAGCCTTAAGCAGGGCTTCTTTAATAAACGAAGGATTGTGTCCGAATATGTGAGGTCCCCAGCTTCCTATGTAATCTATGAATTCATTTCCATCAACATCATAGA
>CAZECH010000415.1:0-2821 GCA_964510675.1 uncultured Ignavibacteriaceae bacterium | reverse complement strand
ACACGCAAAACGTTAGCGGCAACTTTATCCGACCACTCGCACAAAACGAAAATTTAGCATATTTCAGATTTTATAACCCAAAATTTCTTCTGAAATTTGTTGCGTGAAAACAAATTGGAAAATGAACACGCAGAACAACATTCATTATAAGCGGATTGCCGAAGCAATTGACTTCATCAGGCAGAACTTCAAACAACAGCCCAACCTTGAAGAAATCGCCCGAACCGTACATTTAAGTTCTTCGCATTTTCAAAGAGTATTTACCGAATGGGCCGGCACAAGCCCAAAGAGATTTCTGCAATATATCAGCGTTGAACACGCAAAAAAAATTCTAAAAGAAGAACAAGCCACTTTGTTTGATACCGCTTTTGAAACAGGACTCTCAAGTACAAGCCGTTTACACGATTTATTTGTTAACATAGAGGGAATGACACCTGCCGAATATAAAAACGGTGGGAAAAACCTGCATATCAATTACAGCTTTGCAGAAAGTCCGTTTGGCTCTTTGATTGTGGCTTCTACTGAAAAAGGCGTTTGCTATATGGCTTTTGAAGACGATGAAGAAAAAGTATTGAACGACCTTAAAGAAAAATTTCCAAATGCAAAATTTCAAAGAAAATTAGACCTGTTACAGCAAAACGCATTATTCTTTTTTCAAAATGATTGGAGCAAACTCAACGAAATCAAATTGCATTTAAAAGGAACAGACTTTCAATTAAAAGTTTGGGAGAGTTTATTGAAAATCCCAATGGGAAAATTATCAACCTATGGCAATATTGCCAAACAAATCGGTAATCCATATGCTTCGAGAGCAGTAGGTACAGCCATCGGAAATAACCCTATTGCCTTTTTAATTCCTTGCCATCGTGTAATACAGTCAACAGGGAAATTTGATGGTTATCATTGGGGGACAACTCGAAAAACTGCCATAATCGGTTGGGAACAAGCAAAAATAACCCTATAAATATGATACAGATACGAAAAACAACCATTGACGACGCTCAACATATTGCATTATTAGGAAGAATTACTTTTACCGAAACGTTTTCGGAATATTTTAGGGATAAACAGGATTTGTTCGATTATTACGAACAAACCTTTAGTGTTCCTAAAATAAAAGCTAGTTTACAGAAAGAAAATAATCGCTATTGGATTGCATTTTGGAATGAACTTCCTGTTGGATATGCCAAACTGAAAATGTGTTCAACAACCGAATTTATTCCAACAGAAAACGTATCTCAACTGCAGAAAATCTATGTTTTAAAGGAGTTTTTGGATAAGAAGATAGGAAAGTTACTGATGGACAAATTAATGCAATCTTTCAACGAATCCGATAAAAGTCATTTATGGTTATCCGTACTGAAATCCAATGAAAGAGCAGTAAAATTCTATTATCAAAACGATTTTAAGCACGTTGGAGAACACTTGTTTCGAATAGGAAAAGAAGTATTTGATTTTTATGTTCTATACTACGAAAAAAAGAGCAACCGCTAACACCGTGTATGTGCAATGGCGGGGAAAGTAAGTACATATAAATCCGCCACTGACACATACACGCAAACCGTTAAGCGGTCATGCTATAGCGATAACTCCACCTGTCTTACGTAGGACTATCAATACTTGTCGTATTCAGCCACTAAGATTGTCGCATTCACACTGCAATAGAACGATTTTTATTAGCGAGATTTGTATGGTAACAAAACCAATTTTGAAGAAGCTTTTTAAAGAATAAATAATAAGAGGTGGTTAAATAATATGAGAAAAATAATTGTTTTATCATTTATTACATTAGATGGAGTAATGCAAGCACCTGGTGGACCTGAGGAAGATACATCGGGCGGTTTCAAATATGGCGGTTGGGTTGCACCTTACTTTGACGATGTTAGTAATAAGGTCATGGAAAAACAGATGAAACCTGCAGACCTTCTTTTGGGCAGAAAAACATTTGAGATTTTTGCCTCCTACTGGCCTGAACATGCAGACTTTTGGCCAGGTATCAATGATGTCACAAAATACGTCATGTCCAAGACCATGAAAAAGTCAGATTGGAAAAACTCAGTTTTCCTAAAAAGTTTGGCAGATATCAAAAAGCTCAAAAATTCAAAAGGTTCTGACATTCAAGTTCACGGCAGTGGTAAGCTCATTCAACTGCTACTTAAGAATGATTTGGTCGACGAACTCTGGCTCAAAATTCACCCATTGACTCTTGGTAAAGGGAAAAAGTTGTTTGACAATGGCCCGATTCCGGCAGCATTTACATTAACAGAGAGTTTGGTTACACCAACCGGAGTGATTATTGCCAATTACAAGCGAGCTGGAAAAGTTAAGACAGGTAGTATTGGATCTTAAGAAGAAATAAAATGAGAAAAAATAATTGTTTCATTAGGGGGAGATGGAGGCCGAACCACGACTGCATTACCGGTTTACATACAAAAAAGGCGGTGATATACGTGCAATAACTTCACGAGGAAAAGCACGAACCGCTAACAAAATGTATGTGCCATTGCTGGGCGCAGGTTAAATTTGTAGTTTAGTTTTCAAATAACGTTTTGTTGTGTGGGACAGTTTAACATTCCAAAGCCAGCAACGTCACATACATAAACGTTATTTCAAATTATTCAGTTTTATTCCCCAAATCCTATCATCAAGCATTATACCTGGGGCTGTTTAGTTGTATAAACGAAGTATATTGTTGAGTAAGCGACTCCAGTGTCATACGCAACTAGTCTCCCATTCAAGTTATTCAGCAGTACACTACAATAAACGACCTAATTTAATTTGTAATTAAAATTTATTTTGTGGAGGAATTATGTAGTGGAAG
>CAZECH010000414.1:0-2822 GCA_964510675.1 uncultured Ignavibacteriaceae bacterium | reverse complement strand
TTATATCGCAAAAGTCACAATCATAAGGGCATCCACGTGAATACTGAAGATTCATAGAAGTATAATTATTCATTGGTACAATTTTCCAAAGAGGCAAAGGGGTAGATGCGATATCCGCCCATTTTTCCGAAGTGTACTTTTGTTTTGGTTTTCCTTCATTCAGATCATTAAGAAATTGCGGAAGAGTAATTTCAGCTTCATTAAGAATCAAATGATCAACCCTTTGGTAATATTCAGAACTGCTTGTAAATAAAGGTCCGCCAGCTACAATTTTCGTATTTAACTTTTTACATCTTTCTATCACTTCATCAGCAGAAGCACTTTGTATTGACATGGCACTGATAAAAACAAAATCCGCCCAAAGAATATCTTCATCTCTTAACCTTGTTGCATTCATATCAATTAATTTTTTATTCCAATCTTCCGGAAGCATTGAAGCAATGGTTATTAATCCTAATGGCGGGAAACTCGCTTTCTTTGAAACGAATTTTAATGCGTGTTTAAAACTCCAGAATGTATCTGGATACATCGGATAAATTAATAATATATTCATTAGCAAGACTCAGTAAAAATTTCTTTAAAAATCAATATTGTAATTGAGATTACCAATTGTACAAACACATAGATCGTTCTTCTGTTAAAGAATTTTGTTCTTCTGAATTTCTTTTCAACCACATAATCAATTTTGTGTTTTAACCGGATAACAAATTTTTCTTCCGTAGAAGAAATACTCACAATTATCATTTTCCTGTCTTAAAGATTAATTGGTTTATTCAAATTCCATTATCACCAGTTATGAGAAAGTTTTCAATCCATCAAAAGAATGATAAAGGAACTACATCCTTTGGATGAACTGGTACTTCATTTACCTGTCAAGGATGGATGAAAACGTGGTTATGTTTCGATTATACTTTTTATTACAATTTTTTAAATGCATCAGATATTTTAAACGCATCCGATAATTGAACACACTATTTAAAAGAAATTGGATTAAAAGAATTAGGACCATTTTTCGGCTATAAGAATAGGATTTAGTTTATGGCGGTGATTTTAATAATGTCTCCATTGATAAATGCGTCTGTTTAGCCAGACGCAATTCTAATAATGATTGGAGAAAGGCTAATGTAGATTCTGCTCCCT
This sequence comes from uncultured Ignavibacteriaceae bacterium, assembly GCA_964510675.1. Lineage (GTDB taxonomy): Bacteria > Bacteroidota > Ignavibacteria > Ignavibacteriales > Ignavibacteriaceae > RBG-16-34-14. The sequence goes on along the minus strand of CAZECH010000414.1, from coordinate 1,682 downwards.
GGTTTTCATTTACACGGTCGGGATGCAAACCGTCCCTGCAACCTCCGGTGATAGGATCATAGATAGAAAGATTTAAATCGTTATATCCGAGGAACCACTCAAATGCGCGATGAGCTTCTTTATTCCAGAGTTTGTCCCCGGTGATTCTGAAAGCTTCAAGACAAGCCGAAACCATACTTTGTGCCTCAACAGGCTGTTGATCAAAACGAGCTCGCTTTCCACCCTTCTGATAAAAACCGTTTGATCCAATCGGCACAAAATGGCCAGCATCAGCTCGCTGCAAATCCGCAAGCCAATTTAACGATTCCAATCCGGCATCCATCATAGCTTTGTTAGGAATTGAATTGCCGGATGTAAGTAGCGCATGTGGCAGTGCAGCATTGCAATATGAAAGTGCAGTTTCGTACCAACGCCATTCGTTAGTGCGATTATTTTGATATAACTTCAGAATCCGTCCTGCCAATTCATCCCGCACATGGCTCGCCCTGCTGTCACCGGCAAATTTTTGTGAATACTCATAAATACCTATAAGTGCAAATGCCCAGGCACGCGGACTGGTAGTTAAGAGAATCGCGGGTAAAGTTTGTTCAAAAAGCCAACCTGCCATACTGTTGATTGCGGGAGTATTTGAATGACTCAATACTGTTCCCAATGCCAAAAGTGCACGACCATGACTGTCGTCCGATCCTAAATCTTCCAACCATTTGCGTTGAAAGTTCATAAAATTTCGAAAACGTTTAGTTTGATCGTTGAATGCAAATCCAAGGAATGCAAGATAGCGGGAAGCTAAACCCAGGCTTTTGCTGCTACCCAGTTCATCTAATAGAATACTTACTAAAAGAGCCCGGGCATTGTCATCGGTGGTATATCCATGAGAATAATCAGGCACAGAAAAAAGGGCGTGCTGAAACATACCGGTATTATCTGTTAAATGCTCTAAGTGATCGAGCTTTAACGGAGGTAGTTCACCGAGATATTTATCCAGCCCTTTAGCAGGAGATCCCGGTGAGATATAGTGACGGCGCTCTGCCCGTGCACGTTCAAAACTTTTCATATATCGTTGAGCCACCTCAGACCAAATCATCGCTCGTCCAAACATATAAGCGCGCTTGCGCATTGCATGCCGTTCAGCTTCGTTATCCAATAATTTGATTACCTTCTGAGCCAAAGCTTCAGGATCGCGGAATGGAACTAGTACACCCCGTCCATCCGAAAGAAGTTCTTGTGCATACCAATATGGTGTAGAAATAATTGCTTTACCCGCCCCTAATGTATAAGCCAAAGTTCCGGATGTTATCTGTGCTTCATTGAGATATGGTGTAATATAAATATCTGCAGCACTTATGAACTCAACAAGTTCTTCCAAACTAACAAAGCGGTTGTAAAAGATGACATTGCTTTCCACGCCCTTCTGTTGAGCCAGCCATTGCAAAGATAGCCGGTAGGTTTCGCCTTCATGTTGAATAACATGAGGATGTGTGGCACCAACAACGATATAAACAGTATCTGGATAACGGGCAACAATGTCGGGTAGTGCCGATATAACAGTTTCTATTCCTTTGCTCGACGAAAGCAAACCAAAACTGAGCAAAACGATTTTGCCCTCTACCCCAAATAAATCTTTATTAAAGCTTGGATCTACAAATGGTACGTCCGGGATACCATGTGGAATCATATCGACT
>CAZECH010000413.1:0-2826 GCA_964510675.1 uncultured Ignavibacteriaceae bacterium | reverse complement strand
ATTTAATTACTTCTAAGCTTCCGGCTTTACATTTTTATCAATTATCTCTTTTATCGCCAAAACCTCCTGAGGGCAGCTACGATCCAGCACAGGCAGAAGCAGGCAAACTTCTTTTTAATTCAAAAGCTAAATGTTCTGAATGTCATGTTCCACCAATTTTTACAGAACCTGGATATAATATGCATACCCCTGACGAAATAGGTATTGATAATTTCCAGTCAATGAGATCTCCTGATGAAATGTACAGGACTACCCCTTTGAAAGGAATATGGACAAGAATGAAAGGAGGATTTTACCATGATGGGAGATTTGCCACTTTAATGGATGTTGTTAATCATTATGATGACTTCTTTGATCTGGCATTAACCGTTGAGGAGAAAACAAATCTGGTTGAATATCTTAAATCATTGGGAGATGAAGAAGTTATTGTAAGTGTCGGAGAGAATAGTTCCCCGCTTATACCTTTAGAATATAATCTTTATCAAAATTTTCCAAACCCGTTTAATCCTGCTACAATAATAAAATACGAGTTAAATAAGCAGGAAAGAATTGTAATTGATATTTATTCAATTAACGGGGAACATGTAAAAAGATTGGTTGATCAGATGCAAAATGCAGGAACACATGAAATTAAATGGGATGGAAAAAATGATAAAGGCAAATTAGTATCGTCAGGGATTTACTTATATCAGCTGGTTGTTGACAATCAACAGTTATCCAAAAAAATGATGTTTTTAAAATAATAAATACTTTATCAGAAGCTATTAATTGACTTCGTTCTCAAACTCTGTTTGGGAACATTAACTTTGTTATGTTAAGGCTGAATTATGTATTAACCCAGGGACAAATAATAATCACTCCTCCACAATTCCCTTAAGCCTGAATATTTTTATTCTTTCTTTTATTTTGTTATTAAAAAAAATTGTCAGCCCGTTTTATTCACAGACTGACAATTCAAGATTTTAGAAATGGATAATCTACGGTCTTGCTTCAAAGATAAGATTAAATGGGGTTTCTACTGCAACCTTAACTCTGCTGAATCCGCCGTTAGTTAAAACTTCGGTAAGTTTTTTTCTGCCTGCCTGCGCACCAATGGCAGTTCCATTTTCCTGGCTTAGTGCATTGGGAGTGCATACCATTGTTGATGAAGCATAAAATGCACGTCCTACAGGAGTAAGGTTTTCATGCAAATTGTCGTTTGCAAATGGCTCTACAATCATACACGTTCCATCTTTATCAAGCGCTTTTAAAGCATATGAAGCTGCACCTTCCGGATCACCCATATCATGAAGCGCATCAAAAAAAGTTATCAAATCATATTTTTGTTTAGGATATGATTTTGCGGTTGCAACTTCAAAGGAGATATTTTTTAATCCCAGTTTTTCTGCTTCCCGGCGCGCGTGAATAACAGATAATTCATGAATATCATAACCAATAAATTCAGAATTTGGAAATGCTTTTGCCATAATTATTGTTGCAACACCATGTCCACACCCGATATCTGCAACCTTTGCACCGGCTTTTAATTTATCTTCAACTCCATTTAAAGCCGGAATCCACGATGATACTAAGTTTCCTTTATAGGATGGACCATAGAATTTTTCCACTCCGCAGAATAAACAATTGTTATGATCATCCCATGCAACACCTTTACCGGTTTGAAAAGCTTCCCTGATTTTAGGTTCATCGTGATACATCGAAGTTATGCTGTAAAAACCCCCGGTCATTAATACAGGACTCTCTTCTTCAGCAAATACTGCAGCCTGTTCAGGCAGCATATAAAACTGATTTGTGTCCTTATCATATTCAATATAACCTGATGCTGCCTGTGCAGATAACCATTCTCTTACATACCTTTCTGAAGTACCGGTTGCATCTGCAAGCTGGAAAGAGGAGAGCGGACCTTTATCAGCCAGAGTTTTATATAAATTCAATTTATCCCCCAAAACAATAAGAGAACCCATTGCTGCGGCTCCAAGTTCATTTACCATTTTTCCCAGCAGCGCATTCAAGCGGTTTTCATCCAGAATTTTTTCTTCTACCAGTTCCATAGCGATCTCCTTTTATTTAGTTAATAAGTATATACTTTGCAGTTACAATTTTATATGTCTGTTCAATAATTAAGTGTCTGTCATGCTGAACTTGTTCAGCACGTTTCCTTCATACTAAATTGCATCCTTAGATTCCGAAACAAGTTCGGAATGATATTATAGGGCATGCACTTTTATTGGAAATAAAAATAAAAGAATGAATTAAACGGAACTTTTCTGAGAAGGTAAAAGAAATTACTTTGCGGTTAAAGTGTGCGCAGACCGGAATTTTAACGGAGATTTATTGTAGGATTCTTTGAAACTTCTGGTGAAATGTGATTGATTCTTAAATCCGCTTTCAAAAGCAATGTCTGAAATACTTTTATCCGTAGTTTCGAGCAGGAACTTTCCGTAATCTAATCTCTTTTGTATAAGCCACTTGCCTGGAGAAGTATTATAAACAGAATAAAAATCATTTTTAAATGTTGAAAGACTTCTTCCGCAAAGTTTTGCAAATTCTTCCATGCTCATATTATATGTAAAGTATGTTTCCATAATATCGCGGATAGAAATTTTACTGCTGCTGTGTACTTCCCAGAAATAATCTGCTATTTCTCTGTTATGCGGATCTGTGAGAATGTTCAATATCAGTTCTTCAAACTTAAGTGATAATAAATTTTTGGGCGGGTTAGTTGTTTTGGAAAAATAACTCAGTACTGATAAAAAATATGTGGATAATGATTCATCAATTTGAACAGGAATTATAGGATAACTTTTTGAACCTTTATTTTCTTTA
>CAZECH010000412.1:0-2834 GCA_964510675.1 uncultured Ignavibacteriaceae bacterium | reverse complement strand
AGTATTTCAATGTTCTGGAAACCAAACTTGAAGCAGGAGGCGAAGGGATAGACATCTTCGGCGGTCAGAGTGGAAAAACCGACATCAAACTTCAATTAAACGTCGAAAAGAATGCAGTACCCCTGACCGATCAAGAATGGGTCAAGCGAATGAATCCGTTGTCTGTAGAGCAGATTAGCCTGGATGGCGTTACCTACGGGCTGACAACCTGGGATACGATCGGCGGTTCCTGGGTTATTGTCTACAACAAGGCCATGTTCGCCGATAACGGTATCAGTGTGCCAAAAACCTATGCTGAATTTGCCACTGCCTGCCAAACCCTCCAGGATGCCGGAATTACTCCCGTTTACGAGCCATTTGCCGATGGTTGGCATCATGTCTTGTGGTTCCTTGAAATGGGCCCGGTTTATGAAGCCGCAAACCCGGGCCTGGCAGACGCCTTGAATGCAAATGAAGCAACATTTGCAGATAACCCCACCATGTTGACCGCCCTGAATCAACTCAAGGACATGTACGACAAGGGTTACTTTGGAACCGATGCTCTCTCCAATGAATTTGCGAACACTGAAGCGGCCATGGCCGGTGGTGATTATGCCATGACGGTGAATCGTTTCGGTCTGCCGAGCCAGATTCATGAGGCTTATCCAGAAGTATCTGAGGATAATTTTGGCTTCTTTGTAATACCGCTGGCTGATAATCAGATCTGGAATGTAAACCCGGCTGCTCCAAGCAAGTTCATCTATTCAGGGTCAAAGAATATCGAGGCTGCCAAGGCTTACTTCGAGTTTCTGACCAGGCCCGAAAACCTGCAAAACATGCTGGATACCGAAGCTCAGTTTACCATGCTCAATTTTGAGGGTGTTCAAGCTGAATTGACGGCAGACCAGCAGGCGTTCATTGATACATATACAAAGCAAGGAACTGTCTATCAGACCGCAGTGAATTATGTCAATCCCCAGTGGATGGACGTTGGGCAGGTTCTGACTGCAATGTTTACAGGCGCAGTAACCCCAGAAGATGTGTTGGCAGAAACTGATCAGCGCAGGGCTGATATGGCAACAGCTGCCGGAGATGAAGCCTGGAAGTAATAGCTCGTTGATTGAAGTAGTTGTGGGCCTGTTGGGATTCGCCATTTATTTCCAATAGATGTGCAAGGAGCCGTTCAGGCCCACAACCGCGTATCCCTTATTTTTGTCTTCTGTTAGGAAAATCAAAAATGAAAAACAAGATGTATCCATTTTACTTTTCCCTTGGAGCAATTGTTTTATATTCTTTATTCATGGTGATTCCGGGATTGATGGGTTTCTACCTGTCCTTTACGGATTGGAACAGGTACTCATCGGAAATAAATTTCATAGGCTTCCAAAACTTTGCGCTGATCTTTTCCAAACAAAACTATTGGCACAGCGTCAGTAACACAATAATTTTTACAATCGTCACAATTGTATTGAAAACAGTGATTGCATTATTGCTGGCATTACTTCTGACCAGGGGGCTAAAGCGATTTTTCAATTTTCATCGTGTCATTATCTATCTGCCGGCCATTATTCCAATGATTGTTGTCGGTATCGTGTTTAGATCTGTTTTGCATCCCACAACTGGCGTGTTAAATGAGTTTCTCAGAGGTCTTGGCCTGGATTTTATAGCACAGCATTGGCTGACAAATCCAGATATTGCGCTTTACTCTGTCATCTTCGTTGATACCTGGAAGGGAGTCGGATTCATTATGGTGATTTTGATTGCCGGCCTTCAAGTGATTCCCGCAGAATATTATGAGGCTGCTCAAATTGATGGAGCGAATCATTGGGATGAATTGTGGAAGATAACGCTTCCTCTATTGATGCCTACACTTACAGTGACTACAGTGCTGAATCTTCTGTATGGTCTAAAAGTATTTGACATTGTCTGGGTGTTAACCAATGGCGGGCCAGGGTTTGCAACTGAAACAGTTTACACGGTCGTTTTTAAAGAGTTTTCCAAAGGACGATACGGTATCAGCACTGCGCTTTCCACGCTGTTATTCGCAATCATGTCAGTTTGTGGATACTGGTTAATCAAAATGATGCATACAAAGGAATTGGAAACCTAGTCAACATGTTGTTCTGAAACAGGTCCCTTACGGAAGCCTGTTTTGATTTTGGGTTTTTAGGAGATAATCGCGTTGAAACTGAAAAATTTGAAGAGCATACCCACAAATTTACTGGCTATTCTCATTAGCCTGGTAATGTTTGTGCCGATCTATTTGCTTTTTGTGAATTCCCTGAAAGATGACGTCCAATCGAGAGCCATGGGGGTGGAGCTTCCCACCAGTATTCATTTGGAAAATTACTTGACAGTTATGGAGCAAGGCAAACTGGGAGTCGCTTTTGTAAATAGTATGCTCTATGCTACAGGCGCAACAATAATCGTTGTCGTCTTTTCAACCACAGCAGCATTTGTGCTGTCTCGCAATCGATCCCGGCGCAACCGATTCTTGTATTTCTTCATTACTTTGGGGATCGCAATGCCAATAAACTATGTAACGTTAACGGAGGTTATGCAAGCAACCCGTCTGATCAATACAGTAGTGGGAATCATGATCCTGTATGCAGCTACGAAAATTCCCTTTGGGGTGTTTCTCATATATGCATTCATTGAATCGATACCGAAGGAAATCGATGAGGCGGCAATTATCGATGGTTGTAACCCTTTTACGCTCTTTTTCACTGTTCTTTTCCCTTTGCTTACTCCTGCCTGGGTCACGACAGCCATCCTGAGCTTTTTGGACTTCTGGAGCGAATTTATACTTCCGCTGTATTTCCTGCAAAGCTCGGCAAAGTGGCCGATGACTTTGG
>CAZECH010000411.1:0-2839 GCA_964510675.1 uncultured Ignavibacteriaceae bacterium | reverse complement strand
ATCGAACAACTCCAACTCGGAATTGATCTGGCTGAAATCGGCAACCGGGTCTTCCGAAAAACCATCCAATAAATGGATGAGGACGCGCGTCCGCTGGATGTGACGTAAAAAGTCATGGCCGAGTCCCGCACCTTCATGCGCGCCTTCGATGAGCCCGGGGATGTCGGCCAGCACAACGGTTGTATCCTCGTCAATGTTGGCGACACCGAGGTTGGGTTCCAGCGTGGTGAATGGATACGCGGCAATCTTCGGTTTTGCATTGGTCAAAACCGAGAGCAGCGTGGATTTGCCCGCGTTCGGGACGCCGATCAGCCCGATATCGGCGATCAGCTTCAGTTCCAGCCTGAGGCGTTTCTCCTGCGCCGGCTCGCCTTTTTCCGCCGTGCGGGGCGCCTGGTTGCGGGATGTTGCAAAATGTTGGTTCCCTCTCCCGCCGCGCCCGCCCTTACAGATGGTCAATTGCTGGCCCGGCGCGGTCAGGTCACCGATGAGTTCGCCCGTATCCGCGTCATAAAGCAGCGTGCCGGGTGGCACATAAAGGATAAGGTCTTTGCCATTGCGTCCCGTCATCTGTGAGGGCCCACCTTTGACACCCTCGTCCGCCTTAAACTTCTGATTCTGCCGGAATGATGAAAGTGTGTTGAGCGTGGGCTTGACTTCGAAAATAACATCGCCGCCTTTGCCGCCATCGCCGCCATCCGGCCCGCCCAGGGGGATGAATTTCTCGCGGCGGAAGTGCACCATGCCATCGCCGCCTTTGCCCGATTTCACGTGGATCTCTACATGATCTGTAAACATATAACCATTATAAACGACCCCTCTCCCAGCCTCTCCCAAATACGATGAACTGGAGTTGTATTGGGGTGATGTGCTTGAAAGGTGGTGAGCGTGGACTATAATCAGTTAGTCGCTGTTACCTTTCCTGCCTGCATTGCAACATACTATTGGGACTTTCACATGAACACGCGTCTTCGCTGCCTGACAATTCTTCTTTCCCTCGGCGTGGGGATTCTCTCGTACGCACCGGTTCTCGCGGAACCTGCCGGCCTGCCTCCGCTACAGGAAGAGACTGCCACGCCGACACCGGAAGAAATTCCTACATCAACGCCTTCCGTGCCCTCTCCCGCAGACATTATCGAAGCGGTCAACAACCTGAGGCTTCAAAATGGATTGGTGCCGCTGGCCGTCCATGATGTTCTGATGGCAGTTGCCGCGCAACAGGCCAACGCGCTGGCCGCGAGCGAAGGCGCGGTCGGGCATGAGCGTCCCTGCGGCATGACGCTCGGAGAGGATTTGCTCTCGAGGGGCTTTGCTCTCTGGGGCGATCTCTCACAGGATGGTTACCGCTCAGAGAACTGGGGAAACGCCGGCTCTGCTGAACAGATTATTGCATCCTGGCTGGGCGATGATCTGCACGCCAATACCATGCTCTCCCCCCATCGCAGTCATATCGGCGCGGCGGTAGCGGTGAGCAATCAAATCTATATTGTGCTTGAAACTGCCTATCAAACGCCCTCGGGCAAAATGCAATGGGGTGCTGACGTGTACCTGACCAAAATCGCTGTCAATCAGGCTGCCTGCATGGGATTGTCCACTCAATATGCCGAATATGGCGATCTCTCACAGTATTCCGTTCCCGTGGCGATCAGCACCGCCCGCCCGGACGGCGATGTGATCCATGAGGTGAAGTACGGGCAAACACTCTGGAGTATTGCCATCCAATATGGCACAACCATCGAGCAGATCAAGCGATTGAACAATCTTATCTCAGACACTATTGTGCCTGGATGGACGTTATTGGTTCTAAAGGGCGCTACTCAGCCCGTGCCTGCCACGGTACCCGCCTCCACCTTCGAGCCGATGAAACAGGACCCCTCCACCCCGACGCCCCGATTCACTTCCACGCCGACAGCGACGGAAATGGCTCCAGCCGTGGATGCGGGGCAATTCATCAGGCAGAACAGCACCGTCGTGGTCGCTTTGGTGATCAGTTTCTCCGTGCTGGTTGCAGGCATTGTGGGGTTCGGAAAGAAGAAAGAATAGCAAAATAACCCTTACGATTTTGTTTTCTTTCCCTTGAACTTTGCGGCAATGGGGGAAAACCCGTATTGTTCGACCGAGATGGGCAGGTAAACTATTCACATGATGGAAAACGATAATTCCAGTAACCTTTCTCCATATCAGCCGGGTGTGTTTCTGATCATCAATAAGCAGATCATGCCGTTGACGAAGGCCGTAACAAGGTTAGGCCGTCAACTGGAGAACGATGTTGTCTTTCATGAGGACTTCCTTTCTCGTTTTCACGCTGAAATCGTCCATGAAAATGAGAAGTATGTCCTGTATGATAAGGATTCCACCAGCGGGACCTTTGTCAATGGCAGAAAAATAGACCGTTGTGTGTTGAACTCGGGGGACCTGATCTCGCTGGCCAATATCTATATCATGTTCGTAAACAACAACCCAAAGATTACTGGCAAATCGCTGGGCACAACCCAGAGTCTGCGCCAGAAAGAATTGTCCGCCTGAGAGAAACAGCATGGACAGGAATTCCACCATTCTGATCATCGATGATGAACCGGCCCTGCTCCTCGGATTGGCGGCAAAGATCAAACGCCAGGGCTACCAGGTTGTCACTGCCTCGGACGGTAATGAAGGAATGCAGAGGGCAAAAGAGGTCCTGCCTGATCTAATCCTTTCGGATGTGATGATGCCGCCTCCCAATGGCTTTGAATTACGCAGGTTGATGGGCCAGGACCCGCATCTGGCTCCCATTCCCTTTATTTTCCTGACTGCCCGGTCCGGCGTGGAAGATCGCGTGACTGGGATTCGTGACGGCGCA
>CAZECH010000410.1:0-2839 GCA_964510675.1 uncultured Ignavibacteriaceae bacterium | reverse complement strand
GTCTATTTTTTATTATCTTGATTATTATAGTAATCTTGCATTTGGAATAAACGGGGCATACGGTCTCCATGCAAAATCAGAACTTAATTTAAATGGTGATTCAACTATGCTGTCGATAATCGAGAATCAATATTTTTTATATGGAGGTTTTGATTTTAAATACAAATATAAACCTGATACTTATACTTCATTTACAATCCATGGAGAAGGTATAATAAATAATCGTGATGTGACAAGAGATAATGGCTTTGGAGTAAATATTGGGAAGCAAATTAACGAACAAATAACAACATTCGGCGGATTCATTTACTGTGATTATCAATTTCTTAAACAGTTTAGTATTGGTGCAAAGTATGATTTTACTTACGGCATAATTGGAGATGATCCGGGATCAAACACACTGAGCAATGATGATAAAAATACAACAAACGGAATTTCCGGTTGGATTGGTTATTATCCGGTTGAAGAAACATTGGCATTAAGGCTCGGTGTTCAACACCTGCTTTTTAATTATGATGATGATGGAACCAGCAGGGATAGCGAAACCATAATTAAACTGCAAATGTTATTTTCACTTGGTCCACATAAAGCTCATCAATTTTAATTATGCTAGAAAAGGTTTAACAATGAAAAAAATAATTTTGTTTTTTGTAATATTAGTATTCCAGGTATCAGCTTTTTCTGAAGTAAAAGTTGTAGCAACAACATCTGTAATTTATGATCTTGTAAAACAGGTTGGTGGTGATAAAGTATCTGTTGATTATCTTTGCAGAGGTGATCAGGATCCTCACTTCCTGGAAATCCTTCCGAGTTATATGCTTAAAATAAGAAAAGCTGATATAATGTTTGAGATCGGGCTAGGTCTTGAACTTTGGGCACCTCAGCTTATTGATGGATCAAGAAATTCAAATTTAATTCTTGTTGATCTTTCAAAAGAAATTAATAAAAAAGAAGTTCCAGCCGGTAAAATAGATGCCAGCCAGGGAGACATTCATCCATATGGTAATCCTCATTACTGGCTCGATCCTGATAATGCAAAAGTTATGGCAAAGCAAATTCTTGAATCTCTTAGTGAACAGGATCCGGATAATGCTAACTACTTCAGATCAAATTATAACAAATTTGTAAAGAATCTTGAAGAGAAAATAAAACAGTGGGAAGATAAAATGAGCAAAGTTAAAGGGAAGCCAGTTGTGTTTTTTCATGCAAGCTGGATCTACTTTGCTGAACATTTTGGAATAAAAATTGCGGGATATGTTGAACCGAAACCCGGAATTCCTCCAACTCCTTCACACAATGCAGAAGTAATTAATCTCATTAAGAAGAACAATATTAATTTTATAGTTATGGAAAATTATTACAGCGATAATTCTCATAAACAGATTTCTTCTGCAACCGGTGTGAATGTGCTTAAAGTGCCGGTTGGTGTTTTTGGAATTGATGGAGTAAACAACTATATAGAAATGATCGATTACATAGTAAATAAGTTTTTGGAATACAATTAAATGAAAGATAATTATCTGATTTCGCTATCCGGGCTTTCAATTGGATATAAAAATAAAATCATTCATTCGAATATTAATCTTAAAATTACCGATAATGATTTTATTGGATTAGTTGGACCAAATGGTTCCGGTAAAACAACTTTTCTCAGGACTTTACTCGGTACTTTAAAACCTCTTGCAGGAAATATCGATAAAGATGGGGTAAGATTTGGTTATGTCCCTCAGCGTGATACTGTTCAACCACTACTTACGTATTCTGTTTTCGATGTTGTGATGATGGGTAGATATTCTTTAAAAGGCTTATTTGAAAAAATAGAAAAAGAAGATATAGCAATTGCCGGGGAAAGTCTTGAAAAAGTTGGAATCTCTTCTCTCAAAAACATGAATTATAATAGTTTATCCGGTGGACAAAGACAAAGAACATTAATTGCGCGAGCGCTTGCAGTAAATCCTAATGTACTGATTCTTGATGAGCCAACAAATGGAATGGACACTCCTTCTCATTATTCACTTTTAAGTTTGATTGAAGACTTACATGATCAAAGTAAACTAACTATCTTGCTTGTCAGTCACTTGTTAAGTGACGTAGCAAATCTTGCAAAGAAAATAATCCTTTTTGAAAAGGATAATTTCCAATGTGGCAATATTGATGATATTCTTTCTGAAGAAAACTTAAGTAAAACTTATTCAACCGGAATTAAAATTAGTAAGATAGGGTCTGAGTTTTTTATTACTTCAAAACACACCCATGCCAATGGAAACAATTAATATTATTATAGATTTATTTCCTTATGCACTTTTAGGAAGCATTTTAGCTGGTATTATTTGCAGTTTTCTCGGCGTATTTGTTTTGTCACAGCGAGCCGTATTCCTGGGCGCTGCATTAACCCAGGTTTCTATAGCTGGAGTTGCATTTTCTTTTTTACATTTGGTTAATCTTGAAGTTATGCTTGGGTCTTATTTTTCTATAGATGTAATTGAGAACTCATTTCTTCATCACTTTGAACATACTTTTTTCTCTTTGCTTTTTTCAATGATAGCAGTGTTAATATTTTCGCAAAGCTATCGTCAAAAATTAATCACACAGGATGGCTTACTCGGGATAATATTTGTAATTGCCATTGCCGTCAGAATAATGTTTATTCAGAAAAGTCCTATAGCCGAAGTTTCAGAAATTGAAGCAATACTAAAAGGTGATATTCTTTTTATTGGCGCAAATGAATTTTATACAATGTTGGTAATACTCCTTATAATATTTTTAATCTTTGGCTTGTTCAGTAAACAATTAAAATTCGTTACCTTTGATTCTGAAACAGCTTCGGCGCATGGTATTA
>CAZECH010000409.1:0-2842 GCA_964510675.1 uncultured Ignavibacteriaceae bacterium | reverse complement strand
GAACTGAAGATTATTTTTATCAAACACGCCTCCGGTTAAATGAATTAAAGAAGAAGATTTATCTGCAAGAACAGCAATTATTTTTTCCGGTGTACTTTTATCGATGGGAGTTAAGCCGATCATTCTGAAACCATTTGAAAGCGCTTCCCGGATAGAATCTCTGAAATTATTTTTATCCAGAAAAGGAATGGAACTGATTTCAAAGGATTGATTGTTCTGAACTTCAAGCGATATCATAAGATTATACCAAAATCTTTTGAAATATTAATTATGTTTCTATAAAGAACGTCTGGAGAAGCGATAGCAATACTTACCAAAAGAATTAAAAGCAGTATAGCAGCAAAATGAATTAATCTGAATTGTTTTTTATCAACTTCCTGGAAATCATTCTCTCCTTTTTTATAAAGTATGGAAAAGATTATCCTCCCCATATTTATAAAAATGAAAAGAAGGAAAAACATTGTAAGGAAAAGAACAACCGGCTTATCGGAAAACAACATCCCTTCAAATATTTTTATCTCACTAAAGAAAATTCCAAATGGAGGAATTCCTGAAATAGCCAGAAAAGATAAAAGAAAAATCCATCCGGTTGCAGGCATTAAATTTAAAACCGAATTAACCTTATCAACTTCTCTTGATTTATATGTTCTGTGAATATTTCCTGCGGTAAGAAATAGAGCTGCTTTTGTAATTGAATTATAAATTGCATGATACATAGCACCAACAAATGCTAACCCGCCGATTCCAATTCCTAAAGTTATTAACCCAAGATGTTCAACACTAGAGTATGCAAGCATTCGTTTGTAGTTGTTTACCTTGAACATATATACAAAAGTAACGAATACAGAAAACAATCCGCCGATAATGAGAATTACTTTAGCAAACTCATAAGAGGAAGTTGGCTGAATGATTTGAAATATTCTCATTACACCGAGAAGCCCGGTAATACGCAACGAACCTGACATTAGTGCAGCAATAGGACTTGGTGCATTACTTGTTGCATCAATATCGGCAGTGTGCATAGGCGCAATTCCGATTTTTGTACTCAATCCTACAAAAATGAAAATGAAACTTGCTTTCAGCCAGATCGGATTTAGCTGGTTGGCATTTTTTATAAATTCCCAAAAGAATAATTGCTGCCCTTCAAGCGAAGTTCCTTTAGCAGAAAGTGTAAGAAATAATATCCCGATAAATGCAAATGCAATGCCGACTGAAACTAAAAACAAATATTTCCACATCGCTTCAAGAGCTTCTTCATTCCTGTAAAAATATATTAATGGTGCTACACTTAAAGTAGTTGCTTCGGCAGCAACCCAGTACATTCCAAAATGATTGCTGAGAATTGCAGCAGAGTTGGCAGTCAGATAAAAATTGAGAAGCAGGAAGTAATACTTTTTCCCTTCCTGTGCTTTTGAAGCAACCGGCCTTTTCAAAAAAGAAAATGAAACGAGCACAACCCAGAAGTAAACATTGGAAAGAATCACTATAAATAATTTGCTCAACGAATCTATGCCGAAAAAGAAAGGAAGGTTTGTTTGATAATATCCAGTGAAGACACTTAAAGATAAAGCCAGATGCAAAACGCTTACAAGTATGGAAGCTGAAAATTGTATCCGGAGATTCTTTACAAAGTAACAAAATACTGATGTTAAAAGCGGGAGTAGTATAAAAATAAAAAGATCAAACATTAGTCTTTTAATCTCCCAAGAATAGAAACATCAAATCCCGATAATGTACTGCTGATTTTATTCAGGGCAATACCCATTAGAAAAACAACAACGAACACATCGAGCAATATTCCGAGTTCAATCAACATCGGAAGCTCAGAAGCTACTGCCGTACCAAATAAGAAAATACCATTTTCTAAAACTAAGAAACCCGCTACATGCACAATTAATTTTCTTCTGAAGATTATTACATAAATCCCTATTACAACTGCAGAAAAACCGCTCGCAAAAGGTATTACATTGAGTTCTGTATTTTGTGACAGAATATTTGATACAACAAAAATTAATACAGTTGAGGTAATTACTAAAAGTAAAAAAGTAAACTGTTGTATCGTTGGTTCTATTACACGTTTAATATCAAGGTCAAGAATGATTTTATTTATGTAACGGGGAATAAGAAAAACTTTGACAAGAATTAATGTAACCGGCAGTATCAAACCATAAACAGAAAAGTTTTTGAGAAACGGGAGAATTACAATAATTGAAAGGAGAACACCCTGAAGCTGTAAAACAGAAACGTATCCTTTTACTCTTGATGTAATAGCAAGATAAAATAATGATAAACAAAAAAGTATGCTTAAAACATTTTCCATAAGGTTAATTCGTAAATGTGTAAATCAATAAATTTAATATCCCCAATGCTGTTGCAAATAAAAGATACTGCGGGATGTTCTTCATCTTAAAACGCGATGTTATTGTTTCAACTATTGCGAGAGCACAGGAGAGTATTAATACCACAATAACAAAAACAATTAAACCGAGTGAATAATTCTGTACACCAAAGGGATAAAAGAAAGAAGTTTCAATTATAGCATAAATAAACAATTTGATATAACCGGAATATTGATAGAGAAGCAAATCAAAACCGGAATTATCTAAGATCATAACTTCGTGAATCATTGTAAGTTCGAGATGTGTATTCGGATCATCAACCGGCATACGTGAGCATTCTGTTACTGAAAGAAGGAATGCTGAAATAGAACATATTACAATAAACACGATGTAAGAAAGATTATCCAAACGAATTGAATGGTAAATATCATAAATAGAAGTTGTTCCACTTATGAAAGCTATACTTCCCAATGTGAAAAAGAATATCGGCTCGGCAAACAAAG
>CAZECH010000408.1:0-2851 GCA_964510675.1 uncultured Ignavibacteriaceae bacterium | reverse complement strand
TTGCATTGAATAACCCTGTCAGTATCAACCAGATAAACATTACTTACAAATTCTACATGTATTTGCTTTCCATCCTTAGTCTCTAAGGGTATATCGTCATAAGTGACATAATCTTTTGCCTGTAGTTCTTTATACATTTGTTTAGCATAATCGATATTTTTGAAAGCACTGATATCCCAGATTTTTTTTTCAAGGAACTCTTCTTTGGAATAACCCAGCATATTTACCAAAAAAGGGTTAACGTCAACAATCATCCCGTTATCGGCATTAAGAATTAATATCCCATCCTTTGCCGCTTCAAAAAGCCTGCGGTATCGTTTTTCCAAAGTAATAAATTCTTTCTTGGTGGTGTCCATTTCTGTCTTTTGAGTTTTTAAACTCAGGTATGCTTCATGAAGCCTGAATGCCATTTTAATAGAAGCATCAAGTACAGTAATGCCATCCTTTACAACATATCCATAGGAAGTTATATTCTCTGTCCTATCCACAATTTCACGTTCTGTATGGCTTGAATGAAACAATAAAGGAATATCGTGGTCTTTAAGTATTGTTTTAGCTATTTCTGTACCGTCTAATTTTTCACCAAGATTAATGTCCATAAGAATAAGGTCAACTGGAGTTTTATTATCATTAACAGCTTCAATCGCTTTTTTACCATTTAGAACATGGATAACTTTATATCCATACTCTTTCAATTTCATAACATCGTTCATTGCGACGATCACTTCATCGTCCACAAGGAGAATGGTTTTTTGGTTTTCACTATTCATGATATTATCCCTTTATTTAAGTTGTCTTCATCATGAGATTAAGTTACTGTTCACCAACATATTTTACATATACCAGGTACAAAGGTTGCATATCTCAATAAGGTAAATCTTGAAGCATAAAAAGTTGAGGCTTCCATAGCTTAAATTTCAATGTTCAAATTTTATGTTAAAGTATGAAGAGAAACAGAATAGTTCAATCGGTCAAATGGATGAAAAAGGAACTACATCCTTTTAAGTAAACCGATCCCTGTATTTAGTCTGAATTATTTCTTTTTACCATATAAAAAAACTACTCCGCCGATTACCATTACTCCTATACCGATAAATGGAGACCAGCTTGCCGTATGTTCTTTATCCGCTGTTATCTCAACACTGCCTATGTCCACAACTTTTTCTTTTGTTACATAATTAAATCCTGTATACAGAGTCATTAACAAACCTATTACGAGTATGATGATACCTATTGTTTTTGCGTTCATGGTTTTGATCCTTCCTTGATTAATTTTTATCCGAATTATTTTATAAACTATTAGTAATTACCTTTAGATTTTCACCAGCTTTATCGAGTCCTTTGCTCAACTCTGAAATTGTCATTGCGAGTGAGTCTTCGAACGAAGCAATCTCCAAATTACTACAAATAATTACTTTGAGATTGCTTCACTACTAAAGTGGGATTCGCAATGACAAAACAATTTTCAAACCTTTTTCAAGAATACATTATACTTCTAAATTAAAATCCCCACAGCAGCCAGCTATCCTGTGCCTTTTCCAATAGCATTTTAAACCCGGCTGAGCCTTCTTTCAAATTAATAAAAGTCGAATCGAAATTTTGTCCCCAGGATTTATCCATTAACAACCTACCGATTATTCCATTTCCGGATTCTATATTGCTTGTAATCTTAGATAAATCATCTGTCATATCGGATGTATGATCAATGGTTGTTTTTAGTGATATCAGAATTTCGTCCAAATCATTTGCTTTGTCCATAAATATTTTAAACCCTGCTGAACCTACTCTCAAGTTTGTAAATGTAGAATCGAAATTTTCCCTCCACGTTTTATCCATTATCAATCTGCCGATAGTTCCTTTTCCTGATTGTATATTATTTGTAATTATCGACAAATCATTTGTGATGCTCGATGCATTCTCCATCGTTGTTTTTAATTGCAGAAGAATATCATCCATATCAATTGGCGGGGATGTTGCGATAGTATCATTGTTTTCTATAATCTTTTTTCCGCCTGTTCCGGGACTTATAATTAATGCTTTACTTCCCATAAGTCCCTCTGAACCAATACTTGCAATGGCATCTTTCTTTATAAACTTTCGTGTGTTTTCATCAACCAGTATTTCAACTCTAACGGAAGTATCACTGATTATGCTGACATTATCTATGGTTCCCACATTTATTCCGGATAACCGAACGTTATTTCCAGCCTGAAGTCCGCCAACATCTGCAAATACTCCGCTTAAGCGAAAGGTACTTCTGAATAATTGCTGCTTCTCACCAATAAAATATATTGCTGCAATGAATACTGCAATTCCAACAGAAATAAATATTCCCAGCCTGATTTTAAAACTTATATTTTTTTTCATTTGATCAACTCTTATAATTAGTCTTATTTTTTTATTCAAAAAATGATTTTATCCATGAATCTGTCGAATTCTTAAGATCGGTATATGACCCTTCAGCAGCGCATTTCCCATCTTTGAGCACTATAATTCTGTTTGCTGTCAGCCTGGCGCATTCAATATCGTGTGTGATAATGACGGAAGTAGTGTCATATTTTTTTTGTACATCCAGGATTAGCCTGCTTATTTCTTTTGATGTTATAGGATCCAACCCTGTTGTAGGTTCATCATAAAGCATTATCTCTGGTCTTAAAATTAATGTTCGTGCTAAGCCTAACCTTTTGCGCATCCCACCGGAAAGCTCTGAAGGCGTCTTATCAATTGCTTCAGCAAGCCCTACATTTTGTAATGCTTCTTTTATTAGCGAGTTCCTTTTTTCTTTCGGTGTTGAATGTAAATGTCTTCTAAGAGGGAATTCAAGATTTTCTCTGACTGTCATGGAATCATA
>CAZECH010000407.1:0-2880 GCA_964510675.1 uncultured Ignavibacteriaceae bacterium | reverse complement strand
TGAGCATTAGGCATATCTGACCGCATCTTCTCAATATCTTTTTCGTTGTCACCGCATGCATTAAATAAAAACAACGCTGCAGCAAAAAGCCCTACCAATACTTTATTCATTTAAACTGACCTTTCTATAAATAACTAAACTTATTTTTAACAAATATACATAAGACCCATATAACTTCCTGACAAATTTTAACCCTTAGCATTTAATTTTTTGTTTGCTACTCTCTCTAAATTAATTTGAGTTTGATTTAAAGAAGGGGTTTCCTAAATTCTATTTCTGACAGGAGCTAAAGATACTACAGAAAGTATTCAAACATTTGGTAAAATAGTAAATAATATCATCTTATAATCAATCTCCTTTTATAACTAAACTTACTTCAGCAAAAACCTTTTCTCCAAAGTTTTAGCGCAGGAGGATCATTTTTTTAGTTAATATAAAACCTCCGGCTTCCAATTTGTAGAAGTAAACTCCGCTTGGCAGGCTGTTAGCATTAAATTCAACTTCATAAACACCCGCAGGTTTCACTTCATTCACAAGAGTTGTCATTTCACTCCCAAGCACATTATATACTTTTAATACAACCCGCTTTAGAGACGCATCGCGATGCGACTCTACAAGACCGGGAATTGAAAATTTAATTTTTGTACTTGGGTTAAAAGGATTTGGGTAGTTTTGCTCAAGTTTATAACTAAGGGGTTCATCTAAATCCACTTCTATGATTTGTGAATATTCAAACTTTCCATCTGTATCAATCTGCTTTAAGCGGTATAGATATTTTCCTGTTGAAACATTTTTATCTGTAAATTCATATTCTTTTTCAGAATTACTATTTCCATTCCCTTCAATAAATCCTATCTTCTTCCAACTACCAACAACCAGGCTCCCACCCTCAGTTGATCTCTCAATCTCAAACCCATAATTATTAACCTCGGTCTTAGTTATCCAATTAAGGATTATACTCTCGCCTTTTAACGAAGCCGTAAAGGAAGACAGTTCTACCGGCATAGCATTGCTGCCGCTGTTACTGCCAAAATAAAAAGTGTTATTCAAATTTGCTGTCGTGAGTCCGATTCTATTCGCTTGAGGATTTGTGGTATTTCCCATTCCATTTGATGATATTCCAACCGCACTAGAAAAATTTATTAGTCTGATGTCAGCAACAACAGAGATACCGGGAATTCCGGAGCCTTGGATTCTCAATCTTGCATTAGTAACATAGAAACCGTTAGCAGTTGATAATGTCCAATTCATATTATGTCTTCTGTCTATTGTTATACCATAATCTTCGAATTCGGGAACAATTGAGTTTCCAGAGTGGTTGGCGTGCTGCACGGATATTGTTCCACCGGTTGATGGGTCCCCGCCAAACCATACACTCCGATTAATGGTTCCGCTGCCCATCGGGAAAAGTCCAGCAACATTTCCAATTGAAATATTAGAACCGCTGAACCATCTTGTAAATGTTCCTGCACCTGTCAAAAAACCAGCTGAAGGACCACGATTCAATGTACCTCTGGTTTGATTTGTTGAACCTGTCCCAAGAGTCAAAGTATTTGAATTAAGGTCTATATTACCCCGGGTCATTGTAAGAGTAGCTGCACCATTTATTTGTAAATTGCTATTAAGTACAACATTACCAATAGTTTTGTTTACTGTGAAATTTATAGTATTAGACAATGTTCCGCTTTCGGTAAAAGTTTGATCACCAATACCGTTAAAAGTTAAAGTGTAAGTACCTGACCCCGTTTCACTTAATGTAGTGCTGGCAGATTGAGAAAAATTTCCGCCAATATTAATAGTTCCATTTCCATCTGCCGTTCCTAAATAGAAAGTACCACTTTGAATTACAAAATTACCTTTAACATTAAGGATTACATCATCATTTCCGGTGGTTAAAGCAATGGGGCGTCCATCAGAGCCTCCAACATCAACAGTGAAATTTCCAGCACAAGTAATCGTTGCATCATTTGTTGATAGAGCACCAGTATTATTACCGCCATCCGTAAATGGTCCAAGCTTGAAATGTCCAAATGTTTGACCAGCTATACCTCCTGGTGTATCGTCAGAGCTTGCCCATATTGTTAACTCACAGGTGGAATTAGCATCCCACGTTGCTTTTGGGATTGTACCACCGCTTTGCGAATGCCTGTATGTACTACCGGAACTAAATGACGCAGTTGCTGAAGTATTGAGTCTGATTTCATCAGAGTTAACAACAGTACCATTTACTGTTAAGTCTGTCCCAGAACCGTTTGCAATTGTCCATCTGTCATTATTGGTTATAATAACTTTCCCGCCAAATTCAATAATGACTTGGTCAACAGTTACATTTGCTGTTACAGTGACTGCGTGAGGACTACGGATTGTAATAACACCTTCGTCATTATTTGGTGTACCCTGGACAACTGTGGGTGTTATCCATGTTGTACCGTTAAACCTTTGCCAAGTTCCGCGAGAGTTCCAATCACCACTTGCTGCAGAACGGTAGTCATTTAATGCTTGAGCCCAGGTGTTTATATCTGTAAATAAAATGCAGAATACAACTGCAAAAGAAATAGAAACTAGTTTTTTCATTTTGCCCTCTAAGGTAATATCAACAATTATTAAAATTTATTCTCATAAGGAAAGAATATTTTCCTTAGCAAGGGAATTAAATATTAAATTCACTTTCAAATGAGGTCAGGATAGGGAAACGGTTTCCAATTTAAAAGTGACAGTAAAGGATAAGTTATTATTTATTATTTAAAGTGGCAAGATTTTTTTAAAAGAGAATTTTGGTAGTGTCTCAGTTTACGACACTACCAGTAGAATTCTTTAACTCTCACTTATAGTTAGTATCATATGATACCAAAGAGAAGATTAAGTATTTTTAACTAATAA
>CAZECH010000406.1:0-2888 GCA_964510675.1 uncultured Ignavibacteriaceae bacterium | reverse complement strand
AACTATTACAAAGATTTTCAACAATAGTTATTAATATTACTCAAAACGGCTACCAACAAAGCATTGCCGCAATTTGGGCGGACAGTTACATTCTCAGCATAATCACTCACCAGGCGGACACAGCATCAAATTCCAAAACTGCGTCGATGCTCGGCGTTAGTCACAAAAAATATTATTTACAAAATTCTTTAACTACATCTCATCAATTATCTTATTAAAAGTTTCACTGGGTCTCATAACTGAAGAAGCTTTTTTATCCTCGGGCAGATAATAGCCGTCGATGTCAGCAGGCTTGCCCTGCACAGAAATTAAATCCTTCACAATTTTTTCTTCGTTTGCAGATAGCTCTTTATAAACTTTTGAGAAGCGTGATTTAAACTCGGCATCTTTATCCTGCTGCGATAATGCTTCTGCCCAGTAAAGCGTAAGATAGAATGAGCTTCCTCTGTTATCAATCTCACCAGCTTTGCGGGAAGGCATTCTTCCATTTTCAAGATACTTTAGCACTGCTTTATCAAGAGTTTCGGCTAAAACTTTTGCTTTTTCATTTTTGGTTTTATCATAAACCATTTCAAAAGACGGGACGAGTGCACAATACTCACCGAGTGAATCCCATCTCAAATGGTTTTCTTTTAATAACTGATCAACATGTTTTGGTGCAGAGCCGCCGGCGCCGGTTTCAAATAATCCGCCGCCCTTTAACAACGGAACAATTGAAAGCATTCTTGCGCTTGTGCCTAATTCTAAAATCGGAAACAGATCTGTTAAATAATCTCTTAGAACATTGCCTGTTACAGAAATTGTGTTCAATCCCTTTCTTGTTCTTTCAAGAGTGTATTTCATTGCATCAACAGGTTTCAGAATTTTGATTTCCAATCCGGTCGTGTCGTGCTCGGGTAAATATTTTTTAACCTTTACGATTATTTCTCTGTCGTGTGCCCTGTTTTCATCAAGCCAGAAAATCGCAGGAGTATTAGATGCTCTAGCTCTGTTTACCGCCAGCTTAACCCAGTCTTTTATTGCCTCGTCTTTTGCCTGGCACATTCTGAATATATCGCCTTTTTCAACTTGCTGTTCAAGTAAAGTTTTTCCTTCTGAGCTTACAACTCGTACAATACCATCGCCTTTAACTTCAAAAGTTTTATAATGTGAACCGTACTCTTCGGCTTTCTTCGCCATCAATCCAACGTTGGAAACAGCACCCATTGTTGCAGGATTAAACTGACCTTTGGCTTTAGCATCTTCAATAATTGTCTGATAGATGGTTGCATAGCAGCGATCAGGAATCATTGCAATACAATCCTGAAGCTCGTCTTTTTTGTTCCACATTTTCCCGCCATCGCGGACTATGTTCGGCATTGATGCGTCAACTATTACATCGTTTGGCACGTGTAGATTTGTTTTGTTGATCCTTGAATCGATCATTGCCAGTTCAGGTTGATACTCATAAACTTTATTTATATCGTTCTCAATTTCTTTTCTCTTTGCTTCAGGAAGTTTTTTCAGCTTTTCAAGAACATCCATCAAGCCGTTATTTAAGTTTGCACCGATTTGTTTCAGAGTATCAGCGTGTTTTTCAAGCGGCTCTTTATAATAAACAGAAACAGCGTGACCAAACATTATCGGGTCGGAGATTTTCATCATAGTAGCTTTAAGATGAAGCGAAAGAAGAACACCATCTTTCTTTGCTTGTTCGATCTGCTCCGCGTAAAATTTTCTGAGTTCTTTAACGTTCATTACTGCGGCATCAATTACTTCATCCTTAATGAGCTTTAAATTTTCTTTTAGTACGGTTGAATTTCCCTTCGCATCAACGAACTCAATTTTTACAGCATCGTCTTTTTCCATAGTCATAGACTTCTCAGAGTCGTAAAAGTCTTTTTGTTTCATGTGAGCAACACGGCATTTAGATCCTGCTTTAGGCCAGGGTTTCATCATTTTGTGCGGGTGTTTTTGTGCAAACTTTTTCACAGAGGCAGCTGCACGTCTATCAGAATTTCCCTCTCTGAGCACCGGATTAACCGCTGAGCCAAGAACTTTTGCAAATCTTTCTTTTAATTTTTTATCTTCCTTTGTTTTTGGTTCTTCGGGGTAATCTGGAATTTTATATCCTTTATTTTGCAACTCTTTTATCGCTGCTTTGAGCTGCGGAATTGATGCGCTGACGTTGGGAAGCTTAATAATATTTGCATCAGGAGTTTTTGCAACCTCACCAAGTTCAGTTAGATAATCAGAAATTTTTTGTTCTTCAGTTAGATTATCGGGAAAGTTTGCAATTATTCTGCCCGCAAGTGAAATATCTTTTAACTCTATTTCAATTCCTGTTCCTTTTGCAAATGATTCTACGATGGGTAATAAACAATATGTTGCTAAAGCAGGAGCTTCATCAATTTTTGTCCAAATAATTTTTGCTGCCATTAAATTTTACTCACTTGTTTTATGATTAACTAAATATTTTATGATCTAAAATAATGATTCTTTACTCATTATTAAAAAGATTAAGTTGCAGTAAAGTAAGAATTAAAGATTTGACTAGTAATTTTTATTTAGGATAAATTCCGCAATGTACTTTGCTTGAAGTTGAGCATATTCGGGTTTAAAATGAACATGATCAGAATATGCTTCTTTTGGAAAAGATTTTGTAAAAGAATACAGATCAATGATTGGAACATTATGCTCTGTAAAAAAACTGTCCGCGATAGAATTGTAGTTTTCAACATCCTTATTGTAACGATAAAATCCAACTTGTTTTGAATTGTGTATTGAATCATTAACCGGAGTAGTGTTAATCCAGATTAGTTTTTTGTTTAGCTTTTTTATTATTTGATAAATAGAACTAAGATTAGATTTGTATTTCTTTTGAAAACAGGCACTGTCCCTCGAACTAG
>CAZECH010000405.1:0-2899 GCA_964510675.1 uncultured Ignavibacteriaceae bacterium | reverse complement strand
ATTGGGTCTTTGACTGAGGAATACACGTTGAACCAGCTGTTTTTTCCGCAGGCAGGACATTTCATATAGTGATAGGGCCCAACATGTGGAGACAAGATTGCTCCTCCGACACCTTGTTCGAAGCCGTTTCCGCATTTCTTGCACTTAAGCCGCGGCATATTCATCACAAACTTTGCTATGATGGCTCTAGCCACTTAAAAAACATTAACCTTAGAATTCCTGAGAAAAAAGGCATACTTCAAACAGCATTAAATCTCTCTAAGCAACCACTGATTTCTCTTTATCACATATTCACTGCCTTAAACTAACCCTCCAACTTTACTCGTTCAGACATAAGCAAATAATCATATGGATCTGGACTTGTCTGGAGGACAAGAATTGGTTCAAGCTTCTGAAAAGAAGAGAGAAATGAAAGGATTTGCGGCGTGTTGAAAATAAGACAAAGAATGACGTAGCTGAAGTTGAACCTGAGAGCCTCTAAAAAAAGGCTTTAAAAATTGCACATTAGAAAAACTGAAAACCAATGTGAGAACCGTAACGTTACAGGTATGCTTCAGTTACATATCTACGCATCATTCTTTGGCTGTTGAAGTAGTACGCAATTTTCCCGATTGAGTTTTTCATCATCTTCACCCATTCACTTCCCTCGCTGTAAAACATAGGCACGATGAGATGCTCCAGCTTGCCATATAGATCATCAAGCTCCATAATTCCTCGTTTTTCGAGTGATAACCCCTCTTCTGGACGTGGTCCTATAGACCAGCCTGTGATGCCTTCGATCCAGCCTTCAATCCACCAGCCGTCGAGAACGCTGAAGTTTATTACTCCATTATGTGCTGCTTTCATTCCACTTGTGCCTGACGCTTCCTGAGGAGGCAGAGGCGTGTTCAACCAAACATCCACTCCTGAAACTAGCTTCGACGCGATATCAATGTCATAGTTTTCTAAATACACAATTTTTAATTCTTCCTTGAGCCTTTGAGCTTGGTCAAAGATTCGTTTAATCAGTTTCTTGCCCACCTCATCCTTCGGGTGAGCTTTTCCCGCGAAAACAAACTGAAGCTTTCCTTGGCTGTTAACTCTTCTAAGCTTTTCAAGGTCTGAAAAGACCAAATCGCCCCTCTTATACTCGGTCGCTCTCCTCGCAAAACCCAGAGTCAAAACTCCCTTATCCAAATCGACGTTATTTGCTTTCTTGACGTAATCAAACAATACATCTTTTGTCTGCAAATGCGCCCTCCAAATTTCCTCGTCTGGGATTCCATCGATTCTGACAAGCATCTCTGGCTCGTTTGCCCAGCCCGGAATATGCCTGTTGAAAAGTTGCTTAAAGCTCTCGCATGTCCAAGTATAGGAATGAATGCCATTGGTAACGGCGTGAATTACATAGCCGGGAAACATCTCTTTAGATAAGTCTCGATGTCTCTTGGCCACCCCGTTTATGTAGTTGCTTAGGTTCAGGGCAAGACGCGTCATATTCAGCGAGTCTTGTCCGCCTAAATTTCTCAAGGCATCAAACGGAACGAATTCGCCCATTACATCTCTAACCAAATCATAGGAGAATTTGTCATGACCAGCCTCGATCGGAGTATGTGTAGTGAATACGCAGAGATTTCTCACTTTGTCAACATCCATTCCGAATGACCGTAGTAGTTCGAGCGCTAGAAGACTTGAATGTCCCTCGTTCATGTGGTACTTACGAACATCGATTCCTAAAGCTTGAAGCATTCTCACCCCGCCGATTCCAAGGACGATCTCTTGTTTAAGGCGGTATGTTTCATCTCCTCCGTACAAGAAGGACGTCAACTGCCGATCCTCGTAAGTATTCCCTTCCACGTCAGTGTCGAGAAAATAGACTGGGACTAATCCGCCAGTTTGGCTTTGCTCGGTATATTGCCAAGCGTTGACTAACACGTCTCTGTTTTGGATTTGTACTCTTATCTGGGTTGGCAGCAAACTCAGGGATTCAGGCGGGTTCCAGGGGTCGGGATGTTCCACCTGTACGCCTTCAGGTGTCAGTTCTTGACGGAAGTATCCTTTCTTGCTGACTAGTGTAACTGCAACCACAGGAAGCTTTAGATCCGCGCTTGACCTTACCGTGTCTCCAGCGAGAACACCAAGACCACCACTGTATGTGTGGATTTTTGCGGAGAGTCCAATCTCCATTGAGAAGTAAGCAATTTTCTGTTTAATCAAACTCCGACTTGATTCAGTCAATCGAACTTCCTCATAAACCAAAGAACAACTGAAAAAGCAGTGTGTTCTTTTACGTCACCATTGTTCGTATTGGATTATTTCCTCCAAGTACAAGATTAAGCTACCTGTTTCCTAACAATCAGGTTTCTTCCACACTTTGAAAATGCCAAACATTTTCCGTAGCCAAGTTCTTAATCGTCCTTGCGTCTTCTTAATGCGGATTAGGCACCGGATGCATGTAAGATGAACACGTGTTCCTAAACGCCTAGTTCTATCAACTTGCGCAGGTTATTAATCTCTATTGCGTTTGCCCTTGTTACTAAACGTGAAAACTCCGGGTTAGCCTCTGAGCCTACGGTGAGCACAAGCGCCCCTTGGTAAGAAATTGTTACGGTTAATCCCTCATCTTTCAACTCCACGGCAATGTCCTTAAGCTGCGTGAGCTTGCCCTTGCTAGATTTTCCGCTGCCCATGTTTCCGATAGCGTCTTTCAAGAATTCTTTGCTAACCGCGTTAAGGTTGATTCGTTTGTTTTCGGCTTTGAGTTGAAGGGCCTCCTTATCGTTGGTGAATAGAGTTACTTCCCCCGACTTGATAACGTGCCCTAGCCATGTAGGTAACTGCACTTTTCACCCGCCTTAGCACCGCGAACTATTTTTTCTAGATTAAGTATTGGACATTTAAGACAATTGAGCCGTTGAGC
>CAZECH010000404.1:0-2921 GCA_964510675.1 uncultured Ignavibacteriaceae bacterium | reverse complement strand
ATAAACCTTATTATAAAGAAGCTGCAATGGCAAAATTATATTCCTCAAAAATTGCTGTTGAATGCGCTCTTGAAGCAATACAGGTTCATGGTGGATATGGGTATGTTCGGGAATACCTCGTTGAAAGATATCTGCGTGATGCAAAAATAACCGAGATTTATGAAGGTACATCTGAGATACAAAAGATGGTAATTGCACGTGCTCTGCTGGATGGGAAATAATAAGGAGCAAGAAGTAAGTTCAGGTTCAAGTTTAAAAGTAAGTTCTATGAAACTTTTTTTACTAATTATTTTAATTTCTCCATTAATACTAAATGCACAAACAGATTGGCAAAAGTGGGGGAAAGCCGAATTTGATTACAGGCTTTCTGATCAATCCGGTAACAGAGATTATAGTTTTAAATATGATAATGTTGGAGGCTTTCTCACTCAATTTTTTGTAAATGCTTACTGGTTTTTTATATCAGATGTTGATGGAGATAATTGTCCTTTCAGGCCTTCCTGTTCATCATTTTTTGCTGATGCTGTAAATGAAACAAATATTTTCCAGGGAAGTCTGATGTTTTTTGACAGATTCACAAGGGATTTGAATATATTTAAGAAAGGAAATTATCCAAGGGTAAAATCGGGACATTATTTTGATCCTGCAAATCTGTACACTCTTTCAAAAGATAAGATTCATTTCATCCCTGCAAATGAAATAGTCTTTACCGAATGAAGAAATTATCTTTATTGTTTATTCTCTTCTTTTTAAACTTAACAGCTCAAACATTAAATGAACTTCATTCAACTAAAAACATAAGAAAGTTCGCTGATCATTTATTTATAGAGAAAGATTATCTTCGTTCAGTTGTTGAATATGAAAGACTTGTTATAAACGGACTAAATGATACAATTCAATTTAAAATTGCACTAGCATATCAGCAAATGGAAAAATATGATCTGTCTCTGCAAAAATTTTCTGAAATAGAACCGGCATCAGTTTTTTATGAAAAATCTGAAAGAGAATATTATAAAACACTTATGCTTTCTGAAAGATTTGAGGATTTGCAGGATAGTTTATTAGATAAAAACGAAAATGATTTTCAGAGATTACTCCATCTGTCCTATCTTTTTACATCACTCGATCTTCAGCACCAGAACTTTTTAGAACCTTTCCCTGCAGCCGAAAAGGAAAACATTTTAGGCTTTTATATTCAAAAAAAAGATCCTCCTTACAAAAGCCGGTTTCTTTCAGGCTTGTTGTCTGCTGTAATTCCTGGAAGCGGAAAAATTTATCTGGGTGAAACAGGAGATGGTATCACCGCATTAATTACAACATCACTTTTAGGATTTTTGTCTTATGATAATTTTTCGCACGATCATAATTTTAGGGGTTGGTTGTTTGCCGGATTAGGGTTTTTCTTTTATGCAGGAAATATTTATGGTTCAGTTGCAGCAACACGAATTTATAATGCAAGAGTTGATTTTGAATATCAAAATAATCTGAAAGAATATCTTCAAAACGAAAATTATTTTCTGCCTGAAAATGAATTCATTAAATAAATATTTATTAATCTCTTTACTATTTATAGAGATTTCTTTTGCACAGATTTTCAATAGCTATCCCTCAGCTTTGCTGCAGAATAGTCATTCAGAACTTGTTTCGGAATCTAAGACTGAGACAAAGATGCTGAAACAAGTTCAGCAGGACATTCAACATGCAGATTTAGAAAAACAGTTTGAATTTGCTAAAAAACTTTTTGATGAAGAAAATTATTTCGATGCAGTTACCGAATTCAAACGACTTCAATTTTTTGATACAAGTAATGTTTACAAGTTTGCTTCGAATGAATTAATAGCATTGTGTTATAAATATGGAGGAAAGTTTAATGAAGCAATTAAATATTTAACTCTTGCAGCTATAACTGCAAACAGTAAAGATGATCTTTACAGAATTAGAATTGAAATTATACGAGTTAATATTTTGCGAAGAACAACAGACAATGCACTTAAACTTCTCGATGAAATTGGAAATGATGAACCATGGGGTGAAAAAAAAGATGAAATAAATTACTGGAGAGGCTGGTCTTATATTTTTGCAGATGAATGGGATAAAGCCTCTCAAATGTTTGCTAGAATTTCACTTACGCACGAATTAAAAATTTTATGCGATAGTACAGATGAAAAAAAATATTCGCCAACTTTTGCAAAAGTAGCTTCAGTTATTTTACCTGGGGCAGGACAATTTTATACTGGTAAATATTTAAGTGGATTTATTTCCTTTGGTTGGTGCGCACTTTGGGGTTACACCGCAGTTAATGCTTTTGTTGGAGACAGAATATTTGATGGACTAGCTGTAACAAATTTTTTATGGTTAAGATTCTACCAGGGTAACCTGCAGAATGCCGAGAAATTTGTTGGTGAGAAAAATATTCAAATAACAAATGAAGCACTTTATTTTTTACAGCACAATTATTTAGGATTAAAACCGTAATAAAATTATGGAGTAACGGAAAAGTGGAGTATTTGAATAATGGAAATAAGGTGGGAAATAGTAAAATTATGAGATTATAAGGTGATTAATTTGTGGTTTTTAAGAGTTTTCTCATTATTCCAGCCACTTAACTTGTCTTTTATTTCTAATTATCTAATTTTTCCCCAAAACTGTATTATTCCAATGTTCCAGACACCGGCTATTGACAAGTATTGCATCTTGGATAAAATTCGATTTAATTTGCTCTGTCGAAAGGAAATATTAATGCAATATCTATTTACCGAACCTTTCCAGGAGGCATAATGAAAAGCAAAGGGTTTATTGTAACTCTGTCTATAATCGGTGTGATAGTATTACTTGGAATTATCCTGGTTGTATGGGGAATCGGGGCTTATAATAACCTTGTAACATTAAATGAATCTGTTAACCAAAGCTGGAGCCAGGTT
>CAZECH010000403.1:0-2923 GCA_964510675.1 uncultured Ignavibacteriaceae bacterium | reverse complement strand
CCTTAAACGAATTCAGACTTTATTTCCAGAAGTATTGAATCTGGCCTTTGGTTATTGGTAGTTCATACTTTCAGCATTTTGCCATAATGCCACTCCTTAGCAAGGCTTGAAAACAGTGCCTGATAGCCTGAAAGCTTACCAGTCTTCTCAAACTTCATTATATTTGTGACCTTAAATTCAATAAAAACTAAAAATGGCAGCACAGAAGGAATTTTTAAAAGAAACCATTGAGCATATTGACATTAAATCGTTTG
Organism: uncultured Ignavibacteriaceae bacterium; assembly: GCA_964510675.1. Classification (GTDB taxonomy): domain Bacteria; phylum Bacteroidota; class Ignavibacteria; order Ignavibacteriales; family Ignavibacteriaceae; genus RBG-16-34-14. The sequence continues at coordinate 2,669 of CAZECH010000403.1, read as the reverse complement.
ATTCAACACCAATTATAGAATCGATGAAGAAAATGTCGTTTTCATCACGGGATACGGCGAATGCCGCAGATATTCTGCTCAGAATGCTGAACGACAAGGAGTGCACTATTATGCTTACTCTGGCCGGCAGTACAAGCGCAGGGGGATGTATGCAGGTATACGTTGACATGGTAAAGAACAATATGATCGATGTGATTGTAGCTACAGGTGCAAGTATAATTGATATGGATTTCTTTGAAGCATTGGGTTTCAAACATTATATCGGGCGGAGGGACATTTCTGACAAAAAGCTCAGGGAGCTTTATATCGATCGTATTTATGATACTTTTATCGACGAGGAAGAACTTCAGATTTGTGACAGCACCATAAAACTGGTTGCCGATACACTTGATCCAAGGCCTTATTCATCCAGGGAATTCATTCAGGAGCTTGGCAGATATCTGGTGAAAAATGCGGTCAAGAAGAATTCACTGGTTCAGGCATGCTATGAAAACAATGTTCCCATTTTTTGTCCTGCCTTTTCCGATAGCAGTGCAGGATTTGGCCTGGTTAAGCATCAATGGGAGAATCCCCAAAAGCATGTTTCCATTGATTCGGTTCGGGATTTCAGAGAAATTACCATGATCAAAATGGAAGCTGAAACATCCGGATTATTTATGGTTGGAGGAGGTGTTCCAAAAAATTTCGCACAGGATACCGTGGTATGTGCTGAAGTTCTTGGAAAGGAAGTACCAATGCATAAATATGCCGTTCAAATAACGGTAGCCGATGTTCGTGACGGGGCCTGCTCTTCTTCAACCCTGCAGGAAGCATCTTCATGGGGTAAGGTAGACACGGAATACGAACAAATGGTATTTGCCGAAGCAACCACTGTGCTTCCGCTTATTGCAAGCTATGCATATCACAGCAAAGCCTGGGAAAACAGAAAAAGAAGGGAGTGGAGTAAAATATTTTAATTACTCTCCTGGCTCAGATCCCAGTTGAATTTACCATCCATCCCTTCTACCAATTCGTGGCTATTCCCGTTTCCGTTACCGCTGCCGTTTGATCCGTTGCCATTTCCATTGGAGAATCGCTGTTCTGCTGTCTGGAGAATGAATCTCAGCATTTCGGGGTATTCCATTCCCTTCAGCGTTGCCATCTTAGCCATATGTCCGTCCCAGCACCAGCCTGGATTTGGATTGACTTCAAGAAGTTTTGGTACACCATCTCTGTCAAATCTCCAGTCGAATCGGGCATAATCCCGGCAATTGAGTCGCTCAAAAAGTTTCAGGCATTGCTCGGTCAGCATTTTTTCCGTTTCTTCGGGAAGAGTAACAGGTATCGACCGCAACAGCCTGAAGTAAGGTGTTTCTTCGAGCCACTTGGCTTCATATCCGCATATTTTAGGGAGATCATCGGGCAGAGCCGAATAATCCTCTTCCGCAAACGGAAGAACCGTATAAGATTCCGGTGGATTCCCGATAATTCCTATCGTAATTTCCTTGCCGGGTAAAAATTCCTCAATGATTATAGGCTTTTCATACCCTACCTTTTCCCTGATCCGGATGATGGCATCATTCAGACTTTCGTAATCATAACACACATTGTCGGCTGTTATTGCTAAACTGCTGTCGCCGTAATTCGGCTTGGCAATAACAGGGAATTCAATGTTCATCTCAAAAACATTGTCCTCGGGCTTTATGAACACTGCATCCGCAACTGGAATGGCCATTTCACGCGAAATTCCGCGAACAAGGGATTTATCGTAGCAATAGGACAATCCCTGGGGATTAGCTCCGGTATAATTGATTCCAAGCAGCTCAAGCAGGGCGGGGACATGCAATTCCCTGCGGGGATCATTAAAATATCCCTCATCGCACAGATTAAGTACAAAATCCGTCCGTGGCTTCAGCTTCATCAGGTCAGTAAGAAGCGATGCGTGGTTGCACAGGTAAGAGAACCTATATTCGGGCAGACTGCTGAGCGCAATTTTAAGCTGCCTTATAGTTGCCATGTCATTGTGATCGAACCGTCCTGAAGGTTTAACCGTATCAGGCTTTTCAGGGTCGCCCATCACAACAACCACATTTTTCAGCTCCGATTTCTTTACCTTAACAGGTGTCCATTCTTTCAGAGCCTGGGCCGTAACAATAATACGCCGCTCCATCATGCCCAGATCCTGGTTGCGCTTGGAATCCGTATCCAGGTTACCATGAAAGATCACATTGATGTATCCGGTACGCTGAAACATTTCAAAAAGAACTTCTTTATTATAAAGCCTTTCTGCATAGAACTGGTCAAGCACCACACCCTTATTAATATTGGTGATCACCTCACGCGAAATGAGGCGTTGGTTGTCGGATGCCAGTGAACGTTCCCGGCAAACGAAATGTTTGGGATCGATCCATTCCCAGCTCCTGGGACTGTAATTACTCCTCAGGTAATTGCCGTCGGCAACATCTATAAGGAATTTCCCGTCGGGCTTCAATACCCTCAATACTTCCTTTAGTATTTTGATATCATCTTCTGTGCTTTCGAAATACCCGAAACTGTTGCCGAGCATCATCACCACGTCAAATGAATCAGTGGGATAGGGTAGTTTTCTTGCGTCACCTTCCCTGAAACCGGCATTCAGATGTTCTGTATTATTAATATTTTTTGCTTTCCTGATAAGAAAATGTGAACGG
>CAZECH010000402.1:0-2927 GCA_964510675.1 uncultured Ignavibacteriaceae bacterium | reverse complement strand
TGATACAAGTTACATCGGTTACATAGTTTTGGATACACCTTCACCTTTTACTTTTTTATTCTTATAAACATTTTATATAAGATATTATTTAATAAAAGGTAAGGTGTATATAAAACTATGTAACTTATGTAACCGATATACCATATATACTATAACTTATTTTAAATCAATAACTTATAACAATTTTGCTGACTACTTTCTGGTGTAACTTCATTGTAACCCGTTGTAACCATCAAATCCGTCTATTAGAATACCAGCCTCCTCTATTTTTTGTACATCTAATATTACAGCTCTTCGAGCAGTACCTGAAAATTTAATTACCCTGGCTTTATCAACAATATAAGGAGTTTCCTCAAACATTTTAAGATAAGCTTCCTTATTTAAAAGATCTCCTTCGTATTTAACACGTTGAGCATATATCTTAAAGTTGGGATATATTTTATTAAAGTTTATTGCAAGTAAAACGGGACTTGTTTTACTATCAGAGTTTGCTTGAACGAATTTATAATCCTGTTCAGATTGCAGAAAATTATTAGCTGCAAGAGAAGAAAGAAATTCAAGCATTTGGTCAACACCTGATTTGATTACTCCAGTATTACTTCCTGTTATTTCTTTAAGCTGTTCTTTTAGTAAAGATTCATAATCAACTTCGGGTACTATGAACTTATTCTTATGAGCAAACATTCTGAAAAGTTCGATACCAAGTACCATTACTGTAAGATTATTTTTAATTCGCGGTGCCACACTAAACTCACTCAATATATGGGAAACGAATTCAGCAGAATCTTTATACAAGGTTTCAATATCCTGGTTAAGCAGGAATTGAATGTACCTCGGCATAAATCCCTCAAGCTCAAGTCCTTTAATAATATTAAAAGATCTCTGCATTTCTGCGTCCTTCTTAATTATATTCTGGCTTCTTATCAGTATTACTCTTTCAAGAAGAGCCGGCTGATTTATCGCCCACTCGCCCATAACTGCCATAGGTGCAAGAAGATGGTATTCTATAACAGTCTGATCCTGCTGTCCTTTTGTTAATATTTCACCAGTGTATACCCTGCGCATATATCTAAAAATATTATCCGTTTCTGTTGGAGCCATATCACTGAGCTTAAGTTCGTCAAACCAAAGAGGTATTGCATTTGTTGAACCTAAAAGTTTTAACATTGCAAAAGAACTTAATGTACAACTGTTTGGTTTTGGATCGACATACCCAACAAGTCTTCCGAAAAGATTTTCTGCATAACTGGTTTTGCCGGAACCAAATCCTCCGTGATTAAATAATAAGGGGAAGCTGCCTGAGTATTCTTTTATTAAAGGTTTAACCGGAGTTGCGAATATCCAACCTAAGTATGCGAGAATTTTATTTGGTTTGTTAACTTTCAGTATATGATCGTAGAAAGCACTAAATGTTGTTTGAAATTCAGCATCGGTTAATGTTTTATAGCTGATTCGGTTTAAGAATGCATCTGTTCCTTTCTCATAAGGAATGATTACAGGTTCAGAAAGTATTTCGTCTTTAGTTATATTAAAATCCTTAACTACCCACGTACCGTCAATCAATCCAATGATTTTTGTTCCTTTCTTCTCTTTAAATTCCTGGGTTTGAATAAACTGACACAAAGCCTGTAGATCATTATCTGAGCCTGTGAATGTACAGTCTTGTTTTCCTAATGCTTTCAGGAATTTCTGTTTGGTGTGCCAATCCGTGTTAGTGAGAATAATATCCGTATAAGTTTTCCCCCTGAAAGATTGAACATCACAGATAAGGCAATCACTATCATCAAGATAAATTAAAGTTTTGGGTAGAATGATAAATGAAGTTATTTGTTTTTCAGTTCCGCCTGTCTTTTTATAATAACTATTATTTTTAATAATGAATTTAACTGAAGTTTCTTCCTTACGATATCTCTCATACAAATCTTTAACAGTATCCTCAACCTTATCATCAGTTAGAGGGGGATTGTTTTGCTTATTAACCAGTTTAGCAATTTCCAATGTATGGTTTTCATCAAACCCTGATTGGATATATTTACCAATAAGACTTGTTAAATGAGGGGTCCTACCGGTTTCTCCACCTGCCTTAGCTCCCTGGGGCGCACTTTGATAAAGCTTTTTCTTCTTCTTTGATTTTTTCTGCGGACTAAAATCTGAAGGAATATTTAATGATACAGGAGTTGCGTTTGTGTTGACATATAAATGTGGGTCAAGGCTTAAATAACATACACGCGCTGGATCAAATTCTTTCCCAACCTCTATGTTATATTCCTTTTCAAACTTTGATGCATAAAATTCAAAAACTTTTCTATAATTGTCCTCTCCCCCAACAGGTGACTCCAGGCGAAGAATTATTTTCAAGCCGTCACCACCAGGAGATATAAAAACAGAGAACACGTCCGGATTTTTCTTTAGTAAATCTTTAACTTCAATGAGCTGTTTGTCATCAATATGATCAAAGTCAAGAATTAAGAATTCTGCTGATTCAAAATTTTCATTATTCCTATAATTATTTTTGTATTTATTAAATGTAAAGTATGGTAAAAGTTCTTTTTTTAATTTCTGCCTTTCATTTAAATCTTTTGTTGCTCTGATTTTAGTAATACTACTATTAAGCTTATCATTTGATTTTTTAATTGTATCAAGTACATATTTCAGTTTTTGTGGTTTACAACTGGGATTTTCTACTTTTTCCTGGCTATAAACAGTTATTGATTCTAATACATTAGATTTTCCTTTCATTGTTGTTAACACGGTTATTTGATGTTGATAAGGAGTGTATGGCCCCTTTCAAATTTCTTATTGCCTGTCCATATCCCACAGGTTCAATAAGTGTTTGGAAAGAATAAAACTTTGTAACAAGTTCTTTCAATGTTTTATCTTCCTCAAAAGTGAATTCCGTGAACCCACTTTTTCTCTGATAATCCTGG
>CAZECH010000401.1:0-2929 GCA_964510675.1 uncultured Ignavibacteriaceae bacterium | reverse complement strand
TGCACCCCGGCAACAAACGCCGGGGCGGAACCAGCCCGACCCCCGCAAAAGCACCGGGGTCATGATGGTGGGACGCTTTTAATCAATATTCAATTCGCGCGAAAAAGTTTTTGGTTTTTACTATGTGACTACTCTCCATGAACAGTGAAAATGTCGCAATGCCACTTAAGCGATTCTTGCTCGTCCAACAATGTCCTGCATCCTGGAAGGGCCCGGATCTATATCTATTTCGAGATGAAAACGTTGTATTCTATGTCGGTCAGTCAGAGCTCGCCTTTGCCCGCGTCTGGGAACATTTGCTCAACGGCTTCAAAGGGCACTCTATTGTTGGGCGTTTCGTCTGGTGCAATTGGCCAAAATCAATGAGTTTCACAATCGAATTGTTGAGTTCACAATCTGAGCAATTTGGTGATGTCAGGAATGAATTGAATGCCTCTGAACGGTTACTTATCCAGCGTTGGTCACCCTGCTTCAATATATCGCAGAACAATCAGCCAACACCCTTGCCAAATTCCTATCTACCGCCAAATGCCCCATTCAGACGCAGGCGAAGCTTAAATATGCTCATCCACGAGGCAGAGCGAGCAGTGAAAGCGGACGATACGAAACTCTGGTTAGAAAATATGGAGGAGTGAAAACGCTACGCGCCCCAACAACGCCGCGCAGCGCGGCGCTGCCGGGCCGAAGGTCCCGCGCTGCGGGAGGCCGTGGCGACAGATCTGCGACCTGCACCCGACCCTCGCGCGAGCACCGGGGCCGTGGCGGTGGGATTCACCGCGTTTTCAAGTAGTTTCCTGGGCCTGAGCATTTTTCCGTATAATCAGCTTAGTCCACGCTCACCCACCAGCGGGTAACCCAGACCGTTAGCTGGCTGACACAGAAAAGAAGTCAAACCATTTCAAGGAAAGTGAACGAATGACTACGCAACGTATTGGAAAATATGCTTGTTTAGAAACTGAGCGCAGATATTTGTTGAAAAAATTACCAGATGATTTACTTGAAACTACAAACGGTTGGCTGATCACCGATCGTTATTTCCCCAATACACGGCTACGCCTGCGGCATATGAAATCGGTTTCAGGGAAGGAGAATATTTACAAACTAACCCAAAAGTATCGCGCTGAGACCCAAAACGCGTACGAAACCACGATTACGAATTTATACCTGACAGAAGAAGAATTCAATCACCTTGCATCCTTAGAAGGAAAGATGATCAAGAAAAAGCGTTACCCATACAGTGTGCAAAACCATAACTTTAGTATTGATATTTTTGAAGGTCGCCATCAGGGTTTGATCCTGGCAGAAATGGAATTCGAGGGACAATCGAAATTGGGCGAATTTGCTTTACCTGTGTTTGCACTGAAAGATGTAACTGATGATCCCTTTTTTACTGGAGGCAATTTAGTTACTATGACAGATGAAGAGGTTAGGCAAGGATTGTCGCAACGTCTGCGCGACCATCAAAGTTTCTAACAAACCGCCACCTAACGCAGCCTGCACCCGGCCCCCGCAACAGCACCGGGTCAAGCTGGTAGCTGCGACACTTGCGCCGGCGCGCAGTGCAGGTGAGCGTGCCGCCCCGCTCTGCCTGGTCAGATCTGTTCAATGAAAACAGCGGTGACAAATCAACGCTTTGTCACCGCTGTGTATATCATATGCAGCGTCCCGAAGGTTGATCTCAAGTGACTGGAACGCCTGACGGAATCCCGTTCGGGCCGGGAGCCCGCCGCCCCGTCCGCTGCGCTCCCGGGATGCTCCGCGAGGGCGAGACGGCCTTCGGGACGTTTTTTCTAATTACCCACAAAGTCTATTGGATCGATGCTTCACTGGAAGGGATCAATATTAAACGTCCGCACTTCAGACCATGGGCCGGTGCCGCCAGCATTCCTGGCGCGCCCGCGCCAGTAAAGTTTGGCGGTGTAGGCTTCCTCCAGCCCGGTCACATGCGCTGATGTGCCAACGTACGCATACCACTGGACGAACGCGGCGCCAAAGCTTGGCTCACTTGCAATTTGAAAATCGTACGACTCGGCCCCCTCCACGGCGTTCCAGACCAATGTGACACCCTGGCTCACTGGAAAAGGGCCTGCGCCGTTTTCAGGAGAGACCAGCGTTGGGGCTGCAGGCGCGGATTTATTTGTTGTGGTGAAGCTCCAGACCGGCGACCAGGCGCTGGTGCTGCCGTTTTTGGTCGCGTTCACACGCCAATAGTACGTGGTGTTCTTCTGTGCGACATAATAAAGTGAATAGCCGGTCGCATTGCTCACGGTGGCATCGATGACCAGAGCCGTCATCGCAGGGTTCGTGGCCACCTGAACCCTGTACACTTCCCCAGGATTGGATAAAGTCCACCTGACGGTTACCCAGGTGGGCAGGTCCGTTTCTCCGTTAGCAGGCGACTCTTGTATGGGTACAGCGGGAGCGGCTCCAACCGTTCCATTAGGTATTAGCAAACTCATCATCAACAGCAGCATTACGGCTACTGTTATCTGTCGTCGTTTCATACGATACTCCTTTTCCTTCTATCTGTTTGGACCCAATCAAACCAAAAACCATGGAGGATCGGACCTCCAAAACAAATGTACGCTCCCTGAGAAGAATCAGATCTGGGGGATGCGCCGCATTGCAATATGGGGGTTCCCCCTACTTCCATATCGAATTTCCTGAAGCTCAGACGAAAGTTCGGACAATTCGTTCTTGGCCACAGACACCGCCTGGCACGCGCAAAGCGCAGGTAGGCGCGGTGCCACCCACCAGGGAATAAGGTTGGAGGGGCAAACCTGACTATAACTTTGCACGGGATTTCGTTGTACAATCAGTAAAGGGATGACAAGCTCTTTATAAGTAACTCACCTTACGCAGCCCTGCTCGAAGGCGGTCTCTGACCGCCGTGTTTGGCAAGGGATCCGCAGGGTCACAGACCCTGCGT
>CAZECH010000400.1:0-2935 GCA_964510675.1 uncultured Ignavibacteriaceae bacterium | reverse complement strand
ATTTTCTAATTTTCTTACTCATCCGAAAAATAAAATTCCAAGAGAATATGAAGCTAAACTTGATAGAGCACTTACAGAAGAGGATAAATTAAAATTGCTCAAAGGAATTTATATTGATAGCAGAAAAGGATTTTTCAACAAAGTGTTTGTACAGGGTTCAGATAGGAAAAATGTAATCGTTACAGCTTTTGAAGGAAGAAATCATTTTGTAAAAAATATGTTCGGCGTTTTAGGATACACAGTAATTAAACTTAACAGGAAAAGATTTGCCGGTTTAAAGGCTGATATTCCGGTTGGTTCATATAGAAAATTATTGAGCAATGAAATTGAGGAAATCTATAAACAATATGCGAAATAAATATTACGTCCTGTTATTAATATTCATTTATTCTTATATAGCTTTTCCACAGGATGAGCCTGTCATTATTACAGATACTGTTCAAAACTATTCTTATTCGTCTATCCAGGAATTTTGGATTCAGATGGATGATATCTTTGATGATCCAAATTTTAATAATGCACATTGGGGAGTTCTTATTCAATCATTGGAAACAGGAGAATATTTTTACAAGAGAAATGAGGATAAATTATTTCGTCCTGCTTCCAATATGAAATTGTTTACTTCTGCTGCTGCTTTAATCCTTCTTGGGAGTGAATATAAATTCTCAACTTCAGTTTTTATGAACGGGAAACTTGATGGCTCAATTTTAAGAGGTAACCTTATTGTGCAAGGTGGAGGAGATCCTACAATTTCAGGAAGATTCCATAATGGTGATATTTATAAAGTATTTAATGATTGGGCTGATTCCCTTTTAGGGATAGGTATCGATGAGATTGATGGTAATATTATTGGCGATGACAATCTTTTTGATGATGTTGGCTTAGGATCCGGCTGGTCTTGGGATTATGAATCTTACTGGTTCAGTGCTCCTTCTGGTGCAATATCTTTTAATGACAATTGTGTTGATATTATAGTATCTGTTGATTCAATTACCCGGAGACCAAAAATTAATTTTAGTCCCGAAACAAAATATATAACGCTTTTAAATAATATTTCTGTTGTTACAAAAGATACTGTAAATTCAATTGATGTTTACAGGGAACGAGGTACAAATATTATAAATATTTTTGGAACTATTAAGAAGGGAAGAGATACGGTAAAAACCTATGCAACTATAAATAATCCAACTCAATTTGCAATGGTAGTTTTTAAAGAAGTTCTTGAAAACAAAGGAATAAAGGTTAATGGTTTTGCAGTTGATATTGATGATGTAGAAGAACCGATTGATTATTCAAACATAGATGAACTTTTTGAATATTATTCTCCTCCCTTAAAAGATATCGTTAAGGTAATTAACAAAAGCAGCCAGAACTTTTCCGCTGAACAACTTTTAAAAACTATTGGATTAGAAAAAGAAGGTTATGGTACATCTGAAAATGGCATAAAAGAAATACTAAATGTTTTGAAGGAGATGGGAATAAATCCTGAAAGTCTTGTAATGGTTGATGGAAGCGGTTTATCACAACTTAATCTTGTATCTCCCCGGCACATTGTAAACTTATTAGGTTACATGTCTAAGAATGAATATTTTATTCCATTTTATAATTCACTTCCAATTGCCGGGATTGATGGAACACTAGGAACAAGAATGAAAAGCACTCGTGCAGTAAATAATATTAGGGCAAAAACCGGCTTTCTTACTTATGGCAGAAGCCTTTCCGGTTATGCATATACAGGTGATAACGAACCCATAGCTTTTTCAATAATAACAAACAACTTTACAGTTCCTGTTAAACTCGCAGAAAATATCCAGGATTTGGTTTGTTTAAGGCTCGCAAATTTCAGAAGGAAATAAAAATAGTTTTCTCAAATTCGCAAGTAAAAAAAAGAATATATAGATTTAGGCAGTTAATTTTTAAATATATGCAGTTATCTCCAGCCTCTTAATTCAAACAGTAATCTTCAGAAGAGTGAATCGAAAGGTAGAACTTGTTCATTACTAAAGTCCCGGTAAAAGAAATAATTGAACTGGAAAATCACATTTTTATCATAAAACTTTTTTCTCCGGAAATTGCTTCAATAATTCAGCCGGGAGAATTTCTTAATGTTAAAGTTGTTGATTCTAATTATCCTCTCTTAAGAAGGCCCTTTAGTGTTTGTGATGTTGAGGGAGATCTAATCTGCCTTATGTTTAATATTTTAGGAGAAGGAACAAAAAGGCTGGCATCAAGGAATATAGGTGATTATATAGATGTTCTGGGACCATTAGGAAACGGTTTTAATCTTGATGGGAATTTTGATATTGCTATTATAGTTGCCGGAGGTTTAGGGGTAGCACCTTTTCCATATTTTATAAAAAAAATAAAAAACAGTAAGGAAATTTTTTCTTTCATTGGCGGAAAAACCGATAAAGATATTATAACATACGGAATGAATAATATAACTGTTTCGACTGATGATGGTTCTGCCGGAACAAAGGGAAATGTAGTAGAATTGTTGGAACTAAATATTAAACAATTTGAATCTAAGCAAATTAAAATTTTTGGATGTGGTCCCAATGTAATGTTAAGAAAGTTAAAAGAATTTTCTTTAACTCATAATATTGATTGCGAAGTATCAACAGAGTGTGCAATGGCTTGTGGTTTTGGAATATGCCAGGGGTGTCCCATTGAATCAACTCAACATCCTGAAAAATATTTGCTTGTTTGTAAGAATGGTCCAGTATTTAATATAAAAGATGTGGTATTATGAAACCGGATCTTTCTGTTCACATAGGTAATCTTAAATTCAGAAATCCTATTTTACTTGCATCCGGAACGGTAGGTTATGGTAATGAAATGTCTGAGTTTATTGATTTGAATACGATAGGCGGCATTGTTACAAAATCATTAAGTCTTAAGCCAAGAAAAGGAAATCCTCCGCAAAGAATTGTTG
>CAZECH010000399.1:0-2965 GCA_964510675.1 uncultured Ignavibacteriaceae bacterium | reverse complement strand
CAATACTAAGATAACCTTTTTTCCTTGTAGTTTAAGTAAAAGCAAAAATGGAAAGAGTTCTTGAAGCAGTTTAATACATTTTAAATATGCGAGGTTTTCGAAACCTGGTATATCTTATCAGCTACAAAATATAAAAGGAAAATAAAATGACTGAACATTTGAATAAGAAAACTTTTATTGAAAAAGTTTTTAATTACGAAAAAAATAATGAATGGAAATTTGAAGGAGAGCTTCCGGCACTTATTGATTTCTGGGCACCATGGTGCGGGCCTTGCAGAATGGTAGCCCCTATTTTAGATGAGCTTTCTGAAGAGTACAAAGGTAAAGTTAATATTTATAAAGTGAATACCGATGAAGAGCAGGAGCTTGGTTCTGTATTTGGTATAAGAAGTATTCCTTCTTTACTACTTATTCCTAAGGATGGGCAACCCAAAATGACAGTTGGAGCTTTGCCAAAGGAAGCACTTATTGAAGCGATTGAAAAAGAATTGCTGAGTGAAGTAATTAAAACTAATTAATCCGTCATTACAGATGAGGTGGTCCGCAAGCTTCAGCGTGCGGATAAGTAATACCTGCATTTTTAAAATTGCAGCAATCGGTTCAAAATAAATCGAGTGACGATTTATTTTTCTAAATTCTTTCCACCGAAATTAATTTTAAACCAAGGTCACGTATCTTAATAAGAAGAGAATAAAGAGCAGCCTGATCTTTTATCTTGCCTTCAAGAATACATTCGTCATCATTAGAATCGGATACAGACATTCCATCAAACCAGGTAGTAAAACTTTTTGTAATTGATCCTCCGCCAATCTTTATCCTATATTTAATATCTTCGCAACATTTTTTCATTTGAATTTCTCCTGACTATAATCCTGAAATTTCAACATTTTAAACTTAAACCAAAAAAGCGCAAAGAGCATTGAACAAAGGTTTATTTTGGAGTTTAAATGATACCGGGTTGGTAAATTATTGTAGTTTAAGAGTTTGTGGAAATATTTTATGGCAACTAAAATTGACCGCAAACGAAACAGAATTATTTTTGTTTATTAATTCAACGGTTTTATTTCATAAGTATCATCTTTTTTGTGGAAATAAAATTAGTTCCGTCACTTCCAGTTGCTTCTATAATATAGAAATAAATTCCGGTGTTTAAACCATCAGCATTAAAATTAAAACTGTGAGATCCAGAACTAAGATTTTCATTAATCAATGTTACACATTCCTGACCAAGAACATCAAATATTTTTAGAATAACTTTTGAATTAAGCGCTAAGCTAAAATCAATCTTTGTATCAGGATTAAATGGATTAGGGTAGTTCTGCAATAACTTATATTTATTCAGTTTATAAGTATTGTCATTAGCGGAAGTAGGTTCAACAGTTGCAATAACATCTATAGTAAAACTAACAGTATCACTCGTACTTCCAACTTTAATTTGAACATTTCCCCAACCATTATTTTCCAGTGGGAAAACATGAACAGATATTTCTCTTGTTTCACTTGGTAACAAAGGAGAACTTCCATATGGAACTGTAGTAATTACGCTATCAAGTTCAGGTGAGAAACAAACATCAAAACATAACGACGAGGTCCAGACAGATGGTAAATCATTTATTTTTCTTACAATATAGATCGTCTGCTCTGCATCCGAGATATTGGTTACATCAACTGCAAAAATCATTTCGGAACCAAGTGTATCTGATAAAGAAGTTTCATGGGGTGTAATTGAAATAGATTGAGCATTTAATCCCGTAATTAGTATTAGAACAATTGGCAAAAAAAGCTTTTTCATTTTATCCTTTTATAATCCGAATTGAAAATAGTCAGTTCAATTTTTACAATTATCACAAAATTATAAAGTTATAAAATTAAGGTTTAAGAGAAATTACCTAAGCCACAATAAAACTTTCCTATTTCAGAATATTTATCTTTCTAATTGAGTAAAATTTCCCGGCATTCCTTTTTTAATTATAAACATTGGGAAAGAACCGGTTCTTCCGAAAAACCATGGGTATTTTTCCTCTAAATTCCAGATTAGGTTTAAGATTATTCTGCCAAATAAAAATTTATGAATCCAGAATTTTAAAAAGTGTGTATGAAGGCTTCTCCATACTTTCAATTCAATCGCAAAAGGGAAATTTTGTTGTTTGAACCATTTGTAATTATGCGAATAGAAATATAATCCCGGTGCAGTATCAATAATTTTACTTTTGATTAATTGCCGTTTAATTATTCTGAATATTCTCTTTAACGCACGAAAAACCTGGACAGGGAAAATTAAAATGTTCATCAGGATAGAATTCCATCCCCAACTATAAATAATAACAGCGTTAGAACCAGGTTTCTGCACCCTGTAAATTTCTTTTATTGCTGCAGCTTGTAAATCCTTGGGAACATGATAAATTGTATGAAGCGAAATCACTGTATCAATTAAGTTATCTCGTATTGGTAAATTGGTAACATCACCAAGAATATAAATTCCCTTTTCACCAAGTTTGTCTTTTGCCTGTAATAAAGCACGGAAAGAAATATCAACACAAACCCGGTAATCATAATTCTCTGAGTAAGTTAAATATTCCTCATACTGAATCGGGCCGGACGCAACATCCAAAAGATATTTTCCGGAATTTGAAATGTACTTGTTTGTTCTTAACCTGCAGTTTTTAATGTAAGTCCGGGAAACATCTCTTAAGTCTTCAAATAATCTTGCATCTTTAAAATGCTTATCAGATTCCTGCTGCCAACCGATATCATCATAGAAGTCTTTTACTGCATCTTTATAAAAATTTTTCCCCGTATCAACATTTATTTTTTCAATATTGAACCAGTTAAATTAATATTTCGTATTTTTGCGAAATACGAAATGAATTATGAAAATACCTTATACCGAGGAGCAGGTAAAACTAGCACGGTTTGCAAAGGCGATGGGTAATCCGGCCCGTGTAAAAATTCTGGAAATCCTGTC